>DASSCU010000015.1 GCA_035697485.1 Actinomycetota bacterium | reverse complement strand
TCGCGCACCCCTCAACGTCCCATGCGTCGAGCACCAATTCGGCGTCGGCAGGACCATCGACCACTCGGCGACCGGGCTTCGGGGTCGAGCGTCCGTAGCCGGGTCGGTCGTACGTGACCACGCGAACGTTCTCCGCCGCCGTCTCCTCGTCGATCGGAGAGAGGAAGGCGCCCGGGTTTCCGGTGTTCCACAGAACCGCGAGTCCGTCCTCGGGGCCGGTGACGGCAGTGCGCAGCGACCGCCCGTCGGGAGCCGTGATCGTTCGCTCGGAATACATCGCGCCCAACGATACAGCGGGGTTTTCGAGTAACCGCCGGGTCGCCCCAGACGGATGCGGGAGCGGTTGCGCCCGTCGCCGCTCGTCGTCGGACTCACTCGAGCCCGTGAGACAAGTCCTCGTATGTAGGCGTGAGCTCGATCCACCGAGTGCGCCACCCGGTCGGCTCGTCACCGGATAGGTATGTGCCCAGGTCCTCCATGTGGACCTGCCAGCCGGCGCCGTGGGCGCCGATCTCGTCGAGGGGGATGCCTCGCTCTTCCACCACGAGGCGTGTTCCGCTGCCCTCGGGCGAAAGCGTCGCCTCGATCGTGGTCTCATCGCTCGTTTCGGGGTCCAACGTCACGAGGAGCCGCTTCGGCGGCACGCAGGCGTCGACCACTCCTGGGCCTTCCCAGCCGCTCGTGAAGCTGGCCGAGAATGTCCCGCCGACCCGCAGGTCGCCCTCGACGTTCGCGATCCATCGCGCCAGGCGAGGTGGCTCGGTCAACGCCGACCACAGGTCGTCGGGCGCGGTGTCGTAGACGCTGTCCATCCGAACCGTCCCTCGACCGTCACCGTCCGCATGCACGCTGCCCAGCACAGGGCTTGCCGGTTGCACGTGGTTGCTCATCGGGTGCTCCTTCCTTCGCTCTTTCCACGATCGATCTCCTCGTGGAGGGCGCTCATCCGGCCATGCCACAAGGCTCGGTAGGGGCTGAGCCAGGCATCGAGCTCGGCGAGTGGCTCCGGTCGCAGGCTGTAGATCCGTCGTTGCGCGTCGCGTCGCACCTCGACCAGACCTGCCTCACGCAGCACCCGAAGATGCCGTGACACGCCAGGGCGCGCGATCGGCAGGACCGCCGCCAACTCGTTGACCGTTGCCGGACGCACTCGGAGTTCCTCGAGCACCGTCCGTCGGTTGTCATCGGCCAGCGTACGCAGCAGCATCTCCATGACGTGAATGTAACGAGTCGGGTACGTAACTGTCAAGGTACATACGCAGCGAGGTGCGTGCGGGGGGAGTCCGATCTGAGGTGCGCGACCTAGCGCCAGGTGACGCGGACGAGCGCGACGGGTTCGGTGAACCCCTTGAGCGTGACGTCTCCGGTCTCCGTGAACGGCACCTCGGATCCCGCCCCGACGATCGTGGCACGGCTCGCGAGGATCTCGCCCCCGTCTGCGAGCGCCGCGATCCTCGCCGCTCGGTGCACCTCGGCTCCGCCGTAGTCCTCGCCCCGTCGCGTCGCCTCGCCGGCATGGATGCCGATGCGGACCGACAGTGAGAAGCCTTCGGACCGTCGATGCTCGGCGAGCGCCCGCTGCACGGCGACGGCACACCCCAGCGCCGACCGCGCGCCGGGGAATGCGACGAAGAACCCGTCCCCTGTCGGATGTCCGACGTCGCCGCCGTGCGCAGCGAAGAGTGATCGAAGGGTGCGGTCGTGCCAGGTGAGCAGGTCCTCCCAGGCGTCGTCGCCGATCACCCCGATCAGGTCGGTCGACCGCGCGATGTCCGTGAACATGAACGCTCGCGTGACCCGCTCCGGGCGCTCTTCCTCGAGCGCGAGCCGATCGAGCAGGCGCCGGGCTCGCGCCGCACCCGGGCGAGCGCCGAGGCGTTCGAACGTGTCCCGTGCCGATCGCGCCTCGGCTCGCGCCGCATCGTCATCTCCGCCGGCGGCGTACGCCTCCGCCAGAAGCACGCTGACATCAGCTGCCTCGAGCGGCGCTTCGACCTCCTGCCACCTGACCCGAGCTCGCCGCAGGATCGGGATGGCGCCTGCCGCGTCGCCCCCTGCGAGGAGCAGCGCACCCCGCGCGGCGGCAGCCATCGCACTGAGTGAGGCCGTACGGAACCCTTCGACGAGCGTGTCGAGCTCGTCCGCGGCGGATGTCGCCGTCTCGGCGTCGTCGCTCGCGAGGGCGATCGCGACTTGCGCGGCCAGCAGCCGGACCCGTGAGCAGGCATCGGCGCCTTGCTCGTCGAGCGCCTGGCGGATGCCCGACGCGGCGGCATCCACCTTGCCCTCGGCCAACCGCAGCAGCGACCGACCCGGCTGAGGTGGTCTGCCGAACGCCTCGGCTCGTGCGTAGGCCTCCTCGGCGGCGACGAAGTCACCGAGCTGACGCCGCACCTCGCCGATCTCGTAGTGGGCAGGACCCTGTCCGGAGACGAAGTTGTAGCGAGGGAGCTCCTCGCACGCCGCGAGGGCATCGGCCTCCGCTTCGTGCAGGTGGCCGTGCAACAGCTTCAGCTCCGCACGGTGGATCCGGCACACGCCCGGGAACGCCGGCACCGACCGGCGCTCGCACCATCGGAGCGTCGCTTCCGTCCACTCGCTCGCACGCCCGTAGTCGCCGAGCTTCGAGCAGATCCCGATCATGCCGCAGTAGATGTAGCCGGCGGCGGCGGGATCGAGCTCACCGCCGACGACCGTCGCCATGCACTCGTCCATGAGCGGCATGCCCGTCGCGACGTCGCCGAGCAGACAGAGCGCGTGGCCCTTGTCGTGAAGGCTCATCGCCGCGAGATCGCGGTCGCCGCTGCGCTCGGCGAACGCGAGCGCCTCGTCATAGCGTTGGATCGCTCCGGCGTAGTCCTTCTCCATGATCCACAGCAGCAGGCCCTGGATCCAGAGCAACCAGCCGTGCACCGGCCAGGTCGCATCCTCCTCGGCGAGGCGGGCCGCCTTCTGCCCCCAGCCCTGCGCCAGCGGGATCGACATGCGCATGCCGTGCTGTTCCGCGAGTCGGTACGCCATCATGGCCGCCTGCGCCCGTTCGCCCTCGTCGAGGTATGCGGCGTAGGCTCGCTCCAGCGCCTCGATGGTCGCGTCGGGACGACCCGTCCAGTAGGTCGCCCAGGCGAGCATCTCGAGCGCTGCCCCCGGCAGGGGATCGGTCCGGTCGGCCTCGATCAGCGCTTCGTAAGCGTCCCTCCACGCGTGCCGCTCCAGCGCATCACGCGCGAAGCTGATCGGATCGTCGCTCATGCTCACGGCGACTCCACAGATGTGGCGGGCACGTCGAACCGTACCCGGTTCCGGTATCTCCCCGCGAGCCGGGACGGACGTTCGTCAACTCCTGCCGGAGTCCGCTCGGCGCCTCGTGTTCGATCAGGCCGCGCGCGCGCTCGCGATGCAGTCCGCGAGCGGTGCCCGGACCCAGCCGCGAAGCGGTCGACGAGGTGACGAAGGATCCCGGTCGGGCGGGACGAGTTCGAGTGGATCGACCGTTCGACCCACGGGCGCGCCCACGCACGCGGCGAGTCGCTCGACGACGTTCTCCGTCCCCCTCCACGGCAGCAACTCGATGATGCGTGCGCGCTCGGCGCGGTAGCCCCACTCGAACTCGATGACCTTGCCCGCGAGCAGCACGCGTCCAAGGACGAGGTTGGATCCGCCATACGGGAACATCTCCCGGAGGGCCGACAACGACTTCACCGAGTAGAACCCACACGAGCAGTTCTCCTTGGGCACCTGCTCGTGGATGGAGTGATCCGGGGTCCTCCGCCCACAGGACGCGGACACCCAGCGTGAGGCCGCTCCCAGCCAGGGAGAGATGCCGTCGTCTGCTCGGCCGAGTGGATGCAGCGCCCCGGCCAGATCGTCGAAGTCGTAGCTCCACGCCCGATAGGCCGGTATCGGGGAGATCCCGTCGGGGATCCGCGACCGACTCATCGCTCAGTTCGACGCGCGAGCAGGCACCGGCTGGGGTCCCGGCTCCGGGATCGGCGCTTCGGTCGCGGCGTCGTCCGGTTCGTCGGTCGCCAGCTCGATCGGCTCGATGATGATCGTTCGCAGCCGCTCACCGAGGTTCATGTCCCCTCCGATCGTCGCGAAGACCCTACGGTACGAGTTCTGCCGCCACACAACACATCGACCCTTTATGCGCCCGGGTAGGGTTCTCCGATGGCCGCCCCGACGCTGACCGTCGGAAACGTCGAGATCACAGCGATCCTCGACGTCGACACGTCGATCCCGCTCGCCGAGGTGTTCGATGGGAGCGGCGATTTTCCACCCGGCGGATCAGGGTCCCTTGCTGCGAGGTATCCGGACGACTTCACTGCCGACGCGTGGCACTTCCGCGACCATTGCTTCCTGATCCGTATGCCGACGCACCTGACATTGATCGACACGGGCGTCGGCCCGCCCGACTCGGCCTTCGGACGATGGCTCGGCGTCGGTGGGACGCTGCCGGACGAACTGGCAGCGCTCGGCGTGGTGCCGGACGACGTTGACGACGTCATCCTCACCCACGTCCACTCCGACCACACAGGGTGGAACACGACGCCGTCGTCGAGCGGATGGGTGCCGCGGTTCTCGAATGCCCGGTACCACCTCCATGATGCCGACGTCGCGTGGATGCGAGGCTTCGTCGACGAGGAGGACGTCCGGGAGTTCGCCGAGGCGATCGCCCCTCTCGAGTCAACGGGACAGCTCGACACGTCGATCGAGGACCGCGAGTTGTCGCCCGGCCTGAGCCTGCGACACGCGCCGGGTCACACCCCAGGACACCGGTGCGTTCTGTTGGACGCCGGCGGCGAACGGGTGCTCTTCACCGGAGACCTCTTGCACTTCACGTTCCAGCTGAACGACCCCGGGTTCCGCTCACCGGGCGACGATGATCCGGAGGAGGGGAGCCGCACACGGGCCGCGTGGCTCGACCGAGCGGAGTCGGAGGGGCTGACCCTCGCGACCGCGCATGTTCCTCCGTCCCCCATCGGTCGGATCGTCCGTGAAGGGGGACAGCGGTTGCTCCGGCGTCGCTAGGGAACCCCTCGTCTCGCGTGGTGGCACCCGCGCCGGCGAGAGGCTTGCCTCCCGGCGGATCCTCGGGTGGGCGCCCTTGGGGCGCCGACCCGCGCCGTGCGAACATCCTCCCGTGCTGTCGGAACGTGCTCATCTCACCGACGCGGCGCGTGGCCGCCACCTGCCGCTCGCACGGGTCTTGGCCGGGCTCACGTTGGGCGGCTTCGCGATCGGGCTCGGCTTCGCGTTCCTCGACACTGCGATCCGCCCCGCCGGCTCCGCCGACTCCCCGCTCAGCGACATCGGCTTCGTGCTGGCGTTCGCGATGTTCCCGGTGATCGGCTACGTGCTGGCGTCGCGCCGACCCGAGAACTCGATCGGGTGGTTGATGCTGGGCATGGGCGTCTTCTTCGGCGTGACGGCGGTCGCCAGTGAGCTCGGCAGTTACCTGATCCATTCCGGCCGTCAGGACGCGGGGCTCGTGCTCATCGCGTTCGATCAACCGAGCTGGATCCCGATCGTCGTGCTGCCCGTCACGTTCTTGCTGCTGCTGTTCCCGGACGGGCATCTGCCCTCGCCGCGGTGGAGATGGTTCGCGTGGGTGCTCGGGGTCGCCCTGGCCGTGGTCTTCTTCGCGATCTTGCTCGACCCCGCGCCGATGCAAGAGTCGCCGGTGCCCGGCGCCGCGAACCCGATCGGCATCGAGGCGATCAGCCCGTTCCTCAGGGCGGCACAGTTCCTGATCGCCGTGATCCCCATCGGGGTCCTCGGATCGTTGATCGCCCTCGTCCTGCGGTTCCGTCGATCGACCGGCGTCGAGCGCCTCCAGCTGCGGTGGCTGCTCACGGCCGCAGCGTTCGTGGCGCTGCTCTACTCCGGAATGATGTTCGTGTCGCTCGGCAGCTCGTGGGGCGGGGAAGGTGACCCGGGCTGGCTCACCTGGGCGCAGAACCTCGTGATCGTGTCGTTCGCGTTGATCCCACTCGCGATCGGTGTGTCGGTGCTCCGGTACCGGCTGTTCGACATCGACGTCGTGATCAACCGAGCCGTGCTGTTCGGAGCCCTCGCGGTCTTCATCACGCTCGTGTACGTGGCGATCGTCGTCGGTGTGGGCACACTCGTCGGCAGCCGGGCCAGCCCGGTGTTGTCGGCCGCGGCGGCGGCGATCGTCGCCCTCGCGTTCCAGCCGCTCCGGCGACGGGCGCAGCGCCTCGCCGATCGGCTCGTCTACGGCAAGCGCGCCACGCCCTACGAGGTGCTTTCCGAGTTCTCGGAGCGGGTCGGGCAGACGTACGCCAGCGAGGAGCTGCTGCCCAGGATGGCGCGTGCGCTGGGGGAAGGCACCGGCGCCGCCCGAGCCGATGTCTGGGTGAGGGTCGGGCAGGAGCTGCGACCCGAGGCGACCTGGCCCGAAGACGCCGAGCCCCTCCCACCACGGCCGGCGTCGTCGGTCGAGGAGGGGGTCGTGGCGGGCGCATCCATGTCCGAGCCCGTCCGGCACCGGGGAGAGCTGCTCGGCGCCCTGACCATCGAGAAGCGCCCGGGAGACAACCTGTCGGCGACGGAGGAGAAGCTGGTCCGGGACCTGGCCGCGCAGGCCGGGCTCGTGATGCGGAACGCCGGGCTCACCGAAGAACTCATGGACACGATCGCGCAGCTCCGCTCGTCACGTCAGCGCCTCGTCACGGCGCAAGACGAGGAGCGCCGGAAGCTCGAGCGGAACCTGCACGACGGCGCGCAACAGCAGATCGTGGCGCTGACCGTGAAGCTCGGCCTGCTGGCGAGGCTCGTCGAGCGGGAGCCGGCCCAGGCCCAGTCGATCGCCGGGCAGCTGCAGGAAGACGCGACGGAGGCGCTGGAGGAACTGCGCGACCTTGCCCGCGGGATCTATCCGCCGCTGCTGGCCGATCAGGGATTGATCGCGGCGCTCAAGGCGCAGGCTCGCAAGTCGGCCGTGCCGGTCACGGTGACGGGCGACGGCATCGGGCGCTACGCCCGCGAGGCCGAGGCGGCGGTCTACTTCTCCTGCCTGGAAGCCCTGCAGAACGTCGTGAAGTACGCCTCCGCCTCGCGGGCCACCGTGTCGCTCTCGGACGGCGAGGGAGCGCTCCGGTTCGTCGTCACCGACGACGGTGTCGGGTTCGACACGACGACATCGTCGTACGGGACCGGCCTCCAGGGGATCGCCGACCGCATCGCCGCACTCGACGGCTCGATCGAGGTCAGGTCGACCGCGGGCGTCGGCACGACCGTGGAAGGGATCCTTCCGGTCAGCGACAGGACCGGCGCGTAGCTTCTTGGGCTGCCATCCCGTGAACGTCAGGCGGGGGGCGGAGCGCCTTCGTCGTCATGCGCTTGCGTGTGCTTGAGGAAGCGGTACCAGTCGACCTCGTAGGAGCCCGCGTCGTCGTCCTCGCCGGGAGGATCGGCAGGCTCAGCAACCTCGATGGGAGCGTCAGGCTCGGGGGCCTCCTCGTCCACCGGTGTCGCGTCGTCGGATGCCCGAGCTTTCGTGTGCGTGGAGACGGGGGCGGCCTCGGGGATGCTCTCATCCTCCGTGGAGACGCTCGCGGCGGCCGGAGCGGCGTCACGCATCCGCATCAGCGCACCGGACAGCTGCCCGAGCGCCGCTTCCACGGCGTCGTCGAGGTCTTGCAGCAGCGTGCGTGAATGCTCGTCCCGGTCGCGCAGATCCGCCGCGAGACGAGACTGCTCCTCGGTCGCCTTCTCGAGCGCCACGCGAGTCGCGGTGAGTTCTTCGCCGACGCGGGCCAGCTCTTCCTGCGTCGAGCGCTTGATCTCGACGAGCTGCTCGTGCTCGCGTCGCAGCGCGGTCGTCTCCTCGGCGTGACGCTCGCGCTCCGATCGCAGCTCCTCGGTCAGGGCTGCCCGGGTGGATTCGAGATCGCGAAGGCCTGCATCCGCCTCGGTCAGCCTGGCCTCGAGCTTCTTCTTCGAGCTCTTGCCCATCTCTCGCCACCTCCCCCGGCGAGTGGCATACGTGGTGATCGGGCGCTCGCCGGTCCACGAGTGCCCATCCTTTCGTTGAATCGGCCCGATCCCCAGCGAACTGAAGGCGCGAGCGTCCGGGCACACCGCCCGGCGGTCGCGGTGCCAGCAGCATCGCGACGTGCAGGTCGAGCTGATCGGGGCAGGTTGCCACCCACTAGGCTTCGCCTATGAGCCGGGACGACGTCCGCAAGAACCTCGCGAGCTGGGAGGCTGACAGCGCGGAGTATCAGGCCCGCAACGCCTCGCAGCTGAATCGGTGGGACGGCGTGGTCTGGGGCACGTGGGCGATCCCCGAGGACGAGATCGATGCGCTCGGCGATATCACGGGTCTCCGCACGCTCGAGCTCGGCTGTGGCGCCGGACAGTTCGGCATCAACCTCGTGAGGCGCGGTGCGGACGTGATCGGGCTCGACTTCTCGGCGAACCAGCTCGCCACGGCCCGTGCGAACGTCGCCGGTACCGGGGTGCGGTTCCCGCTGGTGCGTGCGAGCGCCGAGGAGCTTCCCTTCGCCGATGCCAGCTTCGACCTGGTGGTGTGCGATCACGGCGCGACCTCCTTCACCGACCCGCACGTCACGATGCCGGAGTGCGCGAGGGTGCTTCGCTCCGGCGGTGTGCTGGCGTTCAACATCGCGACGCCATGGGTGGCGGTCGGTTGGCCCGACGACGACTCACCCCCCGACCGAACGCTGCATCGCCCGTACTTCGAGCTCGGCCGATCCGAGTACCACGACGACCTTCCCAGCGTCGAGTGGTACGTGGGATACGGGGAATGGATCCGGCTGTTCCGTGGGGCCGGGTTCGTGATCGAAGACCTGATCGAGCTCCGCCCGACGCCCGACGCCTCGACGACCTTCACGACCTACACGACGCTCGAGTGGGCGCGTGACTTCCCGGGGGAGCACATCTGGAAGGTCAGGAAAGTCTGAGCGGCTCGCGGATCGCTGCGGCACCGTGCGACTCGCTGTGTCATCGTGTGGGAGTGCATCGAGCGGTGACCGTGTGCCTCCTGCTGGCCGGCCTGGTCGGCTGTGCCGGTGACGATGACGCGTCAGGTGACACGCCGCCCTCGAGTGCCGTCGAGACGCTCGACACGGATGGGCTCGAACAGGAACTCAAGCATCAGATCGAGTTGCAGACGGACACGAAGCTGCGCACGGTCGACTGTCCGACGGTGGAACTCGAAGCGGGCGCGTCGTTCGACTGCGTCGCCGAGGGTCGATCCGACACCACGTACACGATCGTCGTCACCCAGAGGGACGACCAGGGCAACCTCGATTGGGAAGTCACAGAAGGTCAGTGACGTAACACACGGTCGCTCCACGTGAGTCGCTCTGGTGGCGAGACGAGGAGTATCCGACCGAGCTACCGGTATCGAACCGGTATGGCTCCACCGTGACGATAATCGGTAGTGTTCGGCGCGTGACGGCGAAACGTGTGGCGCTCGGCATCGACCAGGGCAGCAGCGGCGCGAGGGCCGTCGTGATGACCTCGCAGGGCGAGGTGCTCGGATCCGGCCGCGCGCCCTGCCGGGATCTCCGGCGCACGTCGCGGGGCACCCATCACGACGCGGGTTCCTGGCTCGACGAGTCCATCTCGGCGGCTCGATCCGCGGTGCGCGCCGCGGGGTGTACCGAGGTCGATGCGATCGGCGTGGGGGCGCTCGGGCCGGCGCCGGTGCTGATCGACCCCGACCTTCGTCCGCTGGCGTCGTCGCCGCTGTTCCCGATCGACCCCGTGCCGGAGTGGGTCGAGGCCCTGCCCGCCGACCTCGCGTCGCGCGCGGCATGGGTGGTCGACGTCGCCGGGTTCGTCGTGGGCACGTTCGTGGGGCGCCCGGTGATGGACCGCATCACCGCCGCCGACCACGTCGTCGAGGGGAAAGCGGCGAGGGTCCCGGTGCCAGATCCACGCGAACCCATCGAGGTCGCCGGCGAACTCACCCCGGCGATCGGCGAGCGATTGGGCCTGGCCCCGGGGGCCCCCGTCGCCGTCGGCACCTACGACACGTTCGTCGACCTCGCCGGCATCGGGGTCACCGAGCCGGGCTCGGCCGCGATCCTGCTGGGGAGCACGGTCATCGTGGGGGTCGTGCGCGAGGGGCCGGATGCGCCGGACGGCTTGCGCTCGAGCCCTCACGTCGGACCCGGCTGGTTCGTCGGGGGCTGGACGTCCACCGCCGGACGAGCGCTCGGCTGGGGGGCGTCGCTCGCAGCCGATGCCGATCGAGAGCGCGTCGTCGCGGAGGCCGGCGCGATGGAACCCGGCGGTGGCGGGGTGCTCGCGATCCCGTATCTCGACGGTGAGCGCGCGCCGGTGTGGGACCCCGCGGCGCGCGGAGCGATGCTCGGCCTGACGACGAGCACCACGCTCGCGCAGATCTACCGAGGCGTGCTCGACGGCGTCGTCCTCTCCACCCTGGACCTGGCCGACCGGCTGGAGCCCGTGCGCGGCGGGGCCCCGTGGACCGTCGCCGGTGGCGGTGTGCGCGATGCAGCCTGGGTGCGGGCGACCGCCGACGCCCTGGGCGAGCCGCTCACGGCGGTCGACCTTCCCGATGCCGCGGCCGCAGCTCGGGCGGGGTTCGCCGCGATCGGAGCGCCGCTGCCACCGCCGGGCGGCCGCATCGTGGAGCCCGATGCGGACGCTCGAGGACGGTGGCAGGAGCTCGCCGCCGTCTATGGCGGCATGTACGAGGCCCTCGCCGACCGGATGCACCGGCTGGGGGCGCTCGCCGAGGACCGAGCGTCGGTGTGAGCGGTGCCACGATGCGCGCGGCCCGGCTGCACGGGCTCGAGGACCTCCGGATCGACCAGCTCGAGGTGCCGGCGCCCGCCGCCGGCGAGCTGCTCGTGCGCATCGAGGCCAACGGCGTCTGCGCGACCGACGCCCGTAAGTACCGCGTGGGGGTGAACGACGGGACCTATCCGTTCAACCCCGGCCACGAGTGGGTGGGCCGGGTGGAGGCCGTCGGCCCCGAGGTATCGGGATGGTCGATCGGTGACCGTGTCTACGGCGACACCTACGGCGGCTACGCCGAGTTCACGACGATCCCCGTCGACCCCGGGCCGTGGTCGTGCGGGCCGACGCGGCTGCCCCACGACGTTCCTGTCGAGCGGGCGGTGTTCCTGGAGCCGCTTGCCGACTGCCTGCATGCCGTGACCGATCAAGCCCAGGTGCGCGACGGTCAGCGCGTGGTCGTCGTCGCGGCCGGCTCGATGGGGTTGCAGATGATCGCCGTATCGACCCGGGCCGGTGCGCACGTGGTGGCGGTGGAACCGCAGGCCGAGCGGCGTGAGCTCGCTCGAGCCTTCGGCGCCGCCGAGGATCTCGAGCCCGAGGGGTGGGTCGACGTCGTGCGCGAGGACGGGGGCGCCGATGCGGTGATCGTGTGCGCGGGTGACCCGGATCTCGTCGCTCCCGCGGTGGCGGCGTGCGCCACGGGTGGGCGGGTGGTGCTCTTCGCCGGGTTCGGCGATCGCCCGGTGGTGCCGGTCGACGTCAACGACCTGCATTACCGCGAGATCGCCCTCGTCGGGAGCGAGTGGATCGGATCGCCGCCGAACCAGCGTCGCGAACGGTACGACGAGGCAGCGCGGCTCCTGGCCTCGGGGGAGCTGCGGCTCGAGCAGCTCGTGACCGCCCGATGCTCCTTCGACGATCTGGAGGCCGCCCTGATCGGGCGCTCGGCGTTCCGCGTCCTCAAGACCGTGTTCGTCGTGACCCAGGAGGCGCCGGCGTGAGCGCCCCGCTCGCCGCCGACGGGCGCACCGTCGTCGTCGCCGTCGACCACCCGCTGTACTCATGGCCCTGCGCGGGACTGGAAGACCGGGCGAGCACGATCCGAGCGGTGGTCGACGCCGGTGCGGACGCGATCATCGCCGCCTACGGGACCGTTCGCGACGTGCCCGATGCCTTCGGCGGCGCCGCGCCGATCCTCAAACTCGACGTCACCACGGTCACCGTCGGCGGGGACTACCCGCTCACCGAGTACGTGCCCGCCTACACGGTCGACGATGCTCTGCGCGTCGGCGCGGCCGCCGTGCTCACGTTCGTGCAGCTCGGTGCGGACTTCGAGCTGGACGCGCTGCGTACGGCCGGGCAGGTCGCCGCGGCGTCCGACCGAGCTGGCCTGCCGTACGTCTGCGAGATCATGCCGGTCGAGAGCGAGCGGTTCCCCGACCCGTACGATCCCGTGGCGATCGCCGCGGCGACCCGCACCGCGGTGGAGCTGGGCGCCCGCGTCGTGAAGACCACGATGCCGACGCCCCCGGAAGCGGTCGCTGAGGCGGCGGCCTTCGGCGTGCCGGTCATCCTCGCCGGAGGCGATCTCACCTCCGATCGGGACTCCCTGTTCGGCGCCGTCTCGGTGGCGATGCGCAGCGGGGCGAGCGGCGTGGCGTTCGGCAGGAACGTCTGGGGCGCGGCGGACCCGGCCGGCACCGTGAGCGAGCTGGCGCGCATCGTGCATCGGTCGACGTCCTCGGCGTGAGGTCGAGGGTGCCGGCCCGACGCTGAGCCATGGCCGTCGCGTTCGCGCTGATCACGGCCCTGGCCTGGGGTCTGCTCGAGGTCCTGCTGTTGCGGGCGGCCAAGCGCACCACCGCGTTCGTCCTCGGGCTCTGGATGAGCGCGCTCGGTGTCGCGCTCACCCTGCCGTTCGCGGTAGCCCTCGAGCCGGTCCCCGATCTCTCGGGATGGGCCTTCGCGACGGTCCCGGGGGTCCTGGCCGTGATCGGCTCGCTCCTTTACTGGCAGGCGCTGCGGGTGGGCAAGCTCTCGGTGGTCTCGCCGACCGTCGCGATGAACGCGGGGCTCGCGGCGGTGCTCGCGGTGGTGCTGCTCGGCGAGGAGCTCAGCACGCCGCAGGTCGTGGGCCTCGGTGCGGCGGTGGCCGGGGTCGTGCTCGCCTCCGCCGGGCGGGGCTGGGGGACCACCGGCGTGGCCTGGGCCGTCCCGTCGGCACTCGTGCTCGGCTTCTACACGATCGGGCTCGCGCTGTCGGTGGAGCGTGTCGGGGTGTTCTGGGCCGTGCTCGCCTACCGCGTGACGGGCGTCGTGATCCTGGGCGTCATCGTGGCCGCCCAGCGCGCCCGGGCGCGGTTGGACCCGACGATCCGCAACGCCGTCGTCTCCGCCGCGATCCTCGACACGATCGGCTTCGTCTCGCTCTCGTACGCGTTCTCGATCGGATCGGTCGCCGTCGTCGCGGTGGTGTCCGCCCAGTTCTCGACCGTCGCCGTGGTCCTCGCCGCGATCGTGTTGCACGAGCGCCTTCTGGCGCGCCAATGGGCCGGTGTCGCGCTCGTGCTCGTGGCGACGGCGGTGCTCTCGGCGATCCGCTGACTACCAGAGGCCGCCGAGTGCCACCGTGATCGCCTCCCCGTTGAGGGCGGTCGCTCCGTCGGACGTCAGGAATCCGATCACGTCGGCGATCTCCTCGGGTTGCATCACGCGCCCCGCCGCATAGGAGCGCGCGTGCGCCTCCCATACCTCGTCGGTCGTCAGCCCCGTCGCCCGCGCCTGCGTCGCCGCGTCGGCGTCGGCCATCGCCGTCTTCACCCATCCGGGGCACACGGCGTTGCACGTGATCCCGTGCGGGATCAGGTCCTGGGCGGCCGACCGCATCAATCCGATCACCCCGTGCTTGGCCGCCGTGTAGGCCGACGACGCCGGTCCGCCCACCTGGCCGGCGGTGGAACTCACGATCACGATGCGACCCCATCCGGCACCGATCATGTCGGGCGCGCTGAGGCGGATCAGGTGGAACGCGGCGTCGAGGTTGACCGCGAGGGAGCCCCGCCAGACCTCGGGATCCTGCTCCCAGATCACCCGCTCGTGGTAGCTGCCGATCCCTGCGTTGCTCACGAGGACGGCGATCGGCCCGAGGCGCTCGCGCGTTTCCTCGACGATGCGTTGGCAGCCATCCTGCGTCGCGACGGACCCCGCGAAGGTCTCGATCGGAGCCTCCCGGGCGAGGGCCGCGAGCTCCTCCTCGCTCCGCGAGACCCCCATGACCCGATCGCCTCGGGCCGAGAGCATCAGCGCGGTCGCCCGGCCGATCCCGCGGCCGGCGCCGGTCACGAGGGCGACCCGTCCGGTGCCGCGCGTCTGCGCCATGTGCGCATCCTAGTAAGGACCGATCGCCGACGAGGGCCCCGACCCGCTTCCGGAGATGCCGAAGGAAGACCAGTTGGAGACCGCTGGTTTGACCCCGCGCCGAGCCGGTCCTAGTCTCGCCTCGATGCCGGCGATCGCCAGAAACCCTCTCGACGCGGTCTCCGCCGGCGGACCCTTGTACCGACAGCTCTGCGAGGCGATCGCCGAGCGGATCGCCGGGGGCACGTGGGGTCCCGGGCAGTGGCTCCCCTCGGAGCGTCGGCTCTGCGAGATGTTCGGGGTCAGCCGGGTCACGGTGCGACGAGCGCTGGCCGCGCTCGTGGAGGAGGGGTTGCTCGAGCCCGATCCCGGGCGGGGCTGGGTCGTCACGGCGGCACCGCTCGGCGAGCCGCCGAACGTGTTGCTGAGCTTCACGACCATGGCGCGTGAACGTGGTCTCGAGCCGACGGCGATCGTGCGAGAGCACGCGGTGCGTGCAGCCACGATGGACGAGGCCGAGGGTCTGGGCGTGGCCCCGGGCGCCGAGCTGGTGCACCTGGAACGCGTGCGGTTGCTCGACGGCCTGCCCGTCGCTCTCGACCGCAGCCTCGTGCCGCTCGGGCGGTGCCCGGCCGTCGCGGATGCCGATTTCTCGACGGCCTCGCTCTACGAGGTGCTCTGCGAACACGGGGGACTGGTGCCGACCTTCGCCGAGACCACGGTGGAAGCCGTCGAGGCCGGTGACGAGCTCGCTCGCGTGCTCGACCTCCCGCGTTCCTGGCCCGTGCTCGTGACCACCCAGACGACCTTCGACCAACACGGGCGACCGCTCGAAGCGAGCCGGATCGCCTACCGAGGCGACCGCTACCGGTTCCGCGCCCGGCTGAACGTTCGGCCTACCTGAGCAGGAGGAAGCATGGGAGATCGGCTCCGTCTCGCGGTCCTCGGGCCCGGCGACGTCGCACACCGCGACTACCTGCCGGAGTTCGGTCGCATCGCCGACCGTGCCGAGATCGTGGCGGTCTGCGGGCGCACCGAGGCGCGTGCTCGCGCGGTCGCCGAGCGGCACGGCGCACGGTGGTTCACCGACGAGGCGACGATGCTCGAGGAAGCCCGGATCGACGCGCTGGTCAACCTCACGCCGATCCAGTCCCACTTCGAGACGACGCTCATGGCGCTGGAGGCCGGTGTGCACGTCTACAGCGAGAAGCCGCTCGCGGGGTCGGTGACCGAGGGCCGACGGCTCGAACGGACGGCCGCCGAGCGGGGGCTCGTGCTGGTGGCGGCGCCGTCCGTGATGCTGTTCCCGCAGGTCCGCTCGGTGCAGCGGCTCCTCGCGGAGGGACGGATCGGGTCCGTCCACACCGTTCGAGGGGTCGCCATGGGCGCCGTGCCTCCGTGGCCGGGGTTCGGCTCGGACCCCACCCCGTACTTCTCGCCCGGTGGAGGACCGTTGGTGGATCTGGGGGTGTATCCCCTGCACGCGATCACGGGCCTGGTCGGGTCCGCTCGACGGGTGGCGGCGATGAGTGCCCGCGTCGGCCGGGGATTCACCGTGCCGGACGGGCCGTCGGCGGGGGCGCACGTCGACATCGAGGTCGACGATGCGTGGACGGCGCTGCTCGATCTGGGTGCGGCGAGGATCGCGACGATCGAGGCGAACTACACGTCGCACGGCACGCGGTCGGCCGAGGTGGAGCTGATGGGCACGGACGGCACGATCGCCTTCAGCTGGCTGGACGTCTCGTCCCCGGTGGAGATGCTCGCTCCGGACGGTACGTGGGCGGCGATCGAGGTCCCGCGGACGGGCCGCGCCGAGGGGCCCGACCATCTGCTCGGGGTGGAGCACCTGATCGACTGCATCGCGTCGGGCGCGGCGCCGGTGCTGTCGGCGGCTCACGCGATCCACGTGCTGGAGATCCTCGAGCAGGCGGATCGATCGTCACGTGAGGGAGTCGTCGCGTCTCTCGAGACCACCGTCCCGGCACCGGCGACCACACACTCACCTGGAGGCTGATCGATGGCGGACACCGTTGGCATCGGCGTCGTGGGGGCGGGCATGATCTCCCAGCGGGGGATCCTGCCCCATCTCAGCCAGGACGACATCACGGACCGGGTGCGGCTGCACGCCGTCTGCGACCTCGCTCCCGGGCGGGCGGAGGCCTCGGCCGAGCGCTACCGCATCCCGACGTGGTACGAGCGCTACGAGGACCTGCTGGCCGACCCCGACGTCGACATGGTGACGATCGCGACGCCGATCGGGCTGCACTACGAGCAGTGCAAGCGGGCGCTCGAGGCCGCGAAGCACGTGCACGCGAACAAGACGATGACGACCACGGTGGCCGAGGCCGACGACCTCATCGAGACCGCCGCGGCGGCCGGGTTGCGCATCTCGGCGTCGCCCGGCGAGGTGCTGCGCCCGCAGGTCACCAGGATCCGTGAGCTGATCGTGGAAGGGGCGATCGGCGACCTGGCGTGGGCGATCTGCGGCACCTCGCTCGGCCGCTTCCACGAGGAGGAGGAGGCCGAGGCCCGCGAGACGGCACCGGGCGGTACCCCGATCGACCCGAGCTGGTACTTCCGGATGCCCGGGGGAGGGCCGATGTACGACGCGGCGGTGTACGCCCTGCACCAGCTGACGAGCGTGCTCGGGCCGGCCACCCGGGTGACGGCGCTCTCGGGCACGGTGGTGGACCGACGGGAGTTCCTCGGCAGCTCGATCGAGGCGCAGGCCGACGACAACACGATGCTGTTGCTCGGCTACGACGGCGGGGCGCATGCCGTCGTGCACGGCACGGTCGCCGGCACGCTGATCGAGGACTTCGGTGCCGGCTTGTACTTCGGCACCGAGGGCGAGATCAAGGGACTCTTCCTGAACGGCGAGCCGTTCGATTTCCCCGGCCGAGAGGACACGCTCGGAGCGCCGACCTGGGACTGGGAGACGCAGATGCGGGTGTTGCCGAACGTCGTCGGACCGCACCGGGAGATCCCCGAGTCGGCGGTCTTCGAGGACATCATGCAGGTGGCCGAGCTCGTCCGCACGGGCCGTCACACGCCGATGACGGCCGAGCACGCCCGTCACGTGATCGAGATCATCGAGGGCGCGTACGCGGCCGCCGAGACCGGCCGGACCCAGGAGCTCCGGACGAGCTTCGAGTTCCCGCCGAGGTTCGCATGAGCGTCTCGCACCCCTCACGGCTCGTGATGCGCGAGCCCGGAGCGATCCCGGCGGCGGATGCCGTGCTGAAGCTCTGGGGCGACGACGAGTCGGGTCACGTGAACGACGAGATCTTCGTCTCGAGCGAGCGGATCCAGCAGATGCGGTTCACGATGCCTCCGGGGGCTCGGTTCACCCACTCCGCCACGCACCGGACCGACATGGGGGCCGACGAGATCTACCACGTGCTCGGCGGCAGGCTCGTGCTCGCCAACCCCGAGACGGGTGAGGTTCACGTCGTCGAGGCCGGCGAGGCCGTCGCGTTCGGCCGGGACACATGGCATCACGGGTTCAGCCAGGGTGACGAGATGCTCGACGTGCTCCAGTACTTCGCCCCCCCGCCGTCGACCGGCTCGTCGCAGCCCTACGCGAAGACCCGGCCCTACCTCGATCGTGTGACCTACGTGATCGACGAGTGGCTCGAGCGGTGGCCCGACGCACGGGCCGAGGCCGCGGCGAGCCACACGATGCGGGTGCTGCGGACCTCCGACGTCATGTGGCGCATGGAGGGTGAGGAACATCCGATCCTGGTGGGCATCTGGCGGAGCACCGAACGGCTGACGTCGGGGTGGGTCGAGCTGCGCGCGGGGCAGCGCAGCGATCCGCGCCGACACGCGGGCGACCTCGCCGGGTACGTGCTCGAGGGACGGGTCAGCCTGTGGGTGCCCGAGCTGGACGTTCCCGGGCCCGGGAACGGTTGGTTCCACATGGGCGTCGGCGACGGCTTCTACGTGCCGGCCGGCGCTCCGTACGTGCTCTCCAACCAGACCGAGCGGGTCGCGAGGTTCACCTTCGGGGTCGCCCCGACCTATCTCGGCGAGGCGGCGCCGGGGGAGTCCTCGGACCTGTGAGGCCGGCCGCCATCGGGATCGACGTCGGAGGGACCAAGACGGCGCTCGCGCTCGTCGAGGCCGATGGCACGATCCGCCGGTCCGACCGGATCGAGAACCGGGACGCGGGTGACTCCGACGGATTGCTGGCATCGATCGAGCAGCGTTGCCGCGAGCTGACCGCCGGTGCGGCGCCGGTGGCGGTCGGCGTCGCGCTCCCCGAGGTGCTCGATCGCGACGACGAGCTTCGGAGCCAGGTGTCCGTCGCCTGGACCCGGCGGCAGATCGTCGACACGCTCGGGCCGATCGCGCCGGTCTCGATCGAGGCGGACGTGCGGGCGGCCGCGCTCGCCGAGGCCCGCGTCGGTGCGGGCCGTGGACGGTCCTCGGTCGGCTACGTGAGCGTCGGCACGGGTATCAGCGCCTCCCTCGTCCTCGGCGGGACGCCCTACGCGGGTGCGCACGGCGCCGCCCAACTGCTGGGAAGCGCCGAGCTGCCGGCCGACTGCCCGCACTGCGGTCGATCGTTCCGGTCGGCCTCGCTCGAGCACGTCGCGTCGGGCCCGGCGTTGGTGGCGAGGTACATCGAGGCGAGCGGAAGCGAGATCACGTCCGGCGAGGAGCTGCTGGCGCTCGCGGGGTCGGGCGACGTCACTGCGGGAACCATCGTGCACCGTGGTGCCGAGATGCTCGGCGGCTACGTGGCGCTGTTCGTGAACCTCGTCGATCCCGAGATCGTCGTGATCGGTGGGGGTCTCGGCACGGCGGGTGGCGCCTACTGGCCCACGGTGATCGCCTCGGCGCGCGACCACATCTGGGCGGAGCACGTCGTGCACGTGCCGATCGTACCGGCGGAGCTGGGCGGGCGTGAGGGCGTCGTGGGTGCGGGACTGCTGGCCCTCGACGCGGTCGGCGTCGTCTGAGCGAGACACCCCCGAGCCGGCGGGCGTCGCTCGCTCGTCAGCGGGCGGTCGTGCCGCCGTCGACGAGCATCGCGGAGCCGGTCACGAACGACGCCTCGTCGCTGGCGAGGAAGGCGATGCAGTTCGCGACCTCGTTCGGTGTGCCCATGCGCCCGAGGGGGGCGACCTCCGCGTACTCGCGCTCGAGTGCGACCGCGTCGTCTCCCTGCAGGAACGATCGCGTGAGCGGGGTGTCGATCACGCCCGGGCACACGCAGTTCGCGCGGATGTTCCGCTCCGCGGTCTCCAACGCCAGGGCGCGGGTGAACTGCAGCACGGCTCCCTTCGTCGCCGTGTAGGCGGCGTCGTTCGGCCAGGCGATGAACGAGTTCATCGAGCCGACCGTGACGATCGCGCCACCGTCGGGCATCACCGGCAGGACCGCCCGGCACACGGCGAACACCCCGCGGGCGTTGACGGCGAACACCCGATCCCACTCGTCGTCGGTGGTCGCCTCGACGGTCGGCGCATGCGGGAGTTCGACGCCTGCGTTCGCCACGAGCACGTCGATGCGGCCGTGGCGGTCCGCGACGTCGCGCACCACCTCCTCGATCCGGCGGGAGTCGGCCACGTCGAGCGCGATGGCCTCGGCGCGCGCCGGGCCTGCCGCGGCGATCTCCGCGCACGTGGCTTCGGCGTGCTGGAGCGTGCGCGAGGTCGCGATGACCGTCGCGCCGTCCCTGGCCAGGCGCACGGCCGTCGCGCGTCCGATGCCGACCCCCGCTCCCGTGACCAGTGCGACGCGTCCTTCCAGCCGACCGCTCATGTGAAGCGCACCATGACCTTCCCGCGCTTGCCGCGTGCCGCGAGCCGGTCGAACGCGCCATGCACCTCATCCACGCCGTACACGCTGTCGATCGACGGAGCGACGCGTCCGTCCGCGAGCATCGGCACCACCTCCCGGGCGAACGCCTGCACGGCGGCCGCCTTCTCGTCGAGCGGCCGGGCTCGGAGCACCGTGCCCCGCAGCGTCGCCCGCCGCACCATCAGCCGCGACAGGTCGAGCTCGACGGTCGAGCCGCCGGCGACGCTGACCACCACGACGCGTCCCCCGACCGCGAGCACATCCAGCGCGATGGCGACGTGGGCGCCGCCGACGAGCTCCACCGCCAGATCGACCCCGCGCGCACCGGCCGCCGTTGCGATCGCCTCGCGGTCGGCATCGACCGGCTCCGCGCCGAGCGTCGCCACGGCCTCGGCCGCCTCGGGTGTCCGGGCCGGTGCCAGCACACGCGCGCCGCTCGCGCGAGCGATCGCGACGGCCGCCGAGCCGACGGCACCGGTCGCACCGTGCACGAGCACGGTCTCGCCCGGGCGCAGCCCGCCCTGCCGGAGGGCGTCGTGCGCCGTGATGAAGGCTTCCGGCACGGCAGCGGCGGCTTCGGGGTCGAGGCCGCCGGGGATCCGCGTCACGCAGCGTTCGTGCACGGCGACGCGCGAGGCGAGCCCGCCGCCACCGACCAAGCCGAAGACCCGGTCGCCGGACTTCCATGCCGTGACGCGTTCGCCGATCGTCACGACCGAGCCCGCGACCTCGAGTCCCGGCACGTCCGGCACGACCCCGGGCGGGGCAGGGTATCGACCCTCCCGCTGCTGGAGGTCGGCGGGGTTCATGCCGGCGACCTCGACGGCCACGAGCACGTCGTCGGGTCCGACGGTCGGGTCGGGGCGCTCCGCCACCGTGACCACCTCGTTCCCCCCTCCGCCGGTGAACACCACGGCCCTCATGCGACGGCCGCCCGGTCCAGCAGGTCGCGCACGAGCGGCATGCACCTCGCGAGCCGATCGTGCTGGTCCAGCGTGTCGGCGGTGCTGTCGAGGCCCTCGATCAACAGATCGTACGGACGATCACCCACCGCCACGGACAACGCCTCGACGAGCGCCGCCAGGGGGGCTACCCCCTCGCCCGGGTACCGGTAGCGCACGTCGAAGCCGCGCCGGTGATAGCGGTCGGGCTGGTGCGCGGAGATGAGCTCGAAGTCCCGCACGTGACCGTTGCGCGCGAGCGGCGCCAACACCTCGATCGCCCGGAAGGGATCGTCGAACGTCATGATCGGGTTGATCAGGTCGAGGAAGACCCCGACGTGATCCGTCCCCACCTCGTGCACGATCTCCTCGTACTCGGAGACGAGGAAGTCGGAGTGATTCTCCACGACGAGCCGGATGCCCGCCGCCTCGGCGTCGTCGCGCGCCCCGAGCAACACCCCGGTCACGTAGCGCCGCTCCGCCTCGATCAGGTCCGGTCGTGCGGCGAGCTCCGCTCGATAGAAGCCCGAGGCCAGTCGCAGCGTGGGGCTCCCGAGGGCGGTCGCGCGCTCGAGCCACCCCCGGATGCGGTCGACGCCGACGGACGGTTCGTCTCCGAGCCGGGGCGACCCGAGGAAGTCGCCTTGGGCCAGCACCCGCAACCCGAGGTCGCCGGCCCTGGCCGACAAGGCCGCGTGTGCATCCACCGATCGCTCCCGCGTGTGATGCAGGTTGAGGGCGACGGCCGCCGCTCCGAGCGAGGCGGCGTCGCGCAACACGTCCTCGACCGAGATCAGGCCGGCCTCCAGCGGCATGTGCCAGCAGAGCGTGTCGACCCCGAGCGAGATCGTCACGGCCGCTCCACTAGAGCTGCTCCTCGCCGAAGTCCGCATAGAAGGAGGCGGTCACCGGTCTGATCGGTGATTCCGACACGACGGTCTCACGGGCGACGGCCTCTGCCGCGCCCCACGACCCGATGCCCCACACCGCCAACCCACGCGGGTCCGGGCCCAGCAGCCCGATGCGGTCGATCAGCAGGTTGAGGTCGAGGTCGGCGTGCGCCGCACGTCGTTCCTCGTACCACCCGCGAACCTCGTCGTGCCCGGCGCCGTCGGCGAGATCGAACCACTCCGCGTAGTACTTGCCCTTGCTGCCGACGACCGGCTCGAGCAGCGGCTCGTAGCAGCCCGCCGCATCGATCCGCGCCGCGAGTCGGAACGGTTCCTCGTAGGCGTCGGCATCGCCGGATCGGAAGACCCGCTCCCATTCGTCGAGGCGATCCACGCTCGCGGTCGGCGTGTACCACGCGCAGAGATACTCGGGCTCGGGGCCGATGCGCCAGGACCGACCGACGTTGAGCACGGTGACGTCGTCGCCGTAGTCGCCCGCCCAGCCGCTCTGGCCGCCGCCGACCACGGCATGGAACTCGTGCAGGCCGACGCCCGGGCGTCGACTGATGAACTCGAGATAGACCAGCAACTCCGTTCCTTTCGGTCAGTGTCGTCTCAGGCCGCGGATCGCGCGGAAGGTATCCGTCACTGGTCCTCCGGCGGGCGGGTGTGGTCGTGCACGGTGGCACGCGCTCGGTCGAGGTCGACGGTGAGGTCGATCTCGGGGAACGTCGATGCGACCGCGACCGGCGCACCGGTTCGGGCCGACTCGCGGGCGGCGTCGATCACATCGACCAGATGCAGGTCGAGCTGCGGTTCGGCGAGGGGAAGGCGGTCGGTCGCGATCGCCTCGACCATCTCCCGCAGCCCGTCGGCCCAGAGCCATGTCTGGTCGATCGCGTCGAAGCACCGCCACGCGCCCTCGGCCGGACTCCAGAACTCCAGACCGCGCGGATCCCAGTCGTCGCCCAGCAGGTTCGCCGTTCCCTCGGTGCCGTAGAGCTCGAGCCCCGGCCTGCGGTAGCGCTGCACGGCCTGGCTCGCCATCACCGAGGACAACGCCCCTCGTTCGTGGCGCAGCACGGCGTGCACCACGTCGGCGTCGGGACGGTCGATACGCTGTCCGCCCGCCTCCCGCATCGGGATCGCGAGCGCGTCCGCGGCGAACACCTGGCGAACCGGCCCGAGCAACGTCGCCAGGCTCTTCAGGTTGTAGACGCCGAGCTCGGCGATCGGGCCGACGCCGGCGTCGTGGAACCATGCCGCCCACGACACGCCCATGTTGCCGTACATGGCCCGTGCGCTGTGCACCGAGCCGATCTCGCCGCCGCGCACCCTCGTCCAGAGTTCGCGGAAGGTCGGGGACAGGTGCACGAACGGGGCCGCGAGCACGTGCAATCCGGATCGGGCGGCGAGATCGAACACCGACTCCGCTTCCTCGCGATGCATCCCCACCGGCTTCTCGCAGACGACATGCTTGCCGTGACGCAGCGCCTCGAGCGCGTACTCGGCGTGGGTGGGGGCAGGTGTGATCACGACCACGACGTCGACGTCGGACGCCCACACCTCGTCGGCGGTTGCGACGAGGTGTGCTTCGGGACGCCGCCGTCGGATCGCCTCCCAGCCGTCGACGTCGCGGCCGTAGATCGGGCCCTCCCATGCGAGACCGCGTGGCACGAGCCGATCGAGGACCTGCAGGTAGGCCGGGAGCACGTTGCCCGCTCCGATGAATCCGACCCCGACGCCCGCTCGCCGCGCGTCGTCTCGCTCGGGGGTCGACCCTCGCGCGGCCTCCCTTGCATCCATGGGGGCGGCAGCTTAGCATCACGCCCCAGCGGTATCGATACCGGTATCAACCCGGTGAGGACCCGGTCGGCGGCCCCATCGAGGGCGCCGATCGGTTGGGGCAGAAGGGGGACGGCATGGCTCGGAGCGCTGGGCGCCTCGGCGTCGCACGGCGGGACTTCTTACGGAGGACGGGAGTCGCGGTGATCACGATCGGGGCCACGCCCTCCATCTTGGCCGCGTGCGGAGGCGACGACGACACCGCCGCCTCGCCGTCGGCGACGGGTGGCGCATCGCCCGAGGCGCCCGATGCGACGGGTGATCTCAACTTCCTCTCCTGGGAGGGCTACGACATCCCGGTGGACTCGATGGAAGCCTGGCGCAAGGACCAGGGCATCAAGGTCAATCCGACGTACATCGCGAACCACGACGAGATCCAGGCCAAGATCAAGGGTGGCGGCGCCGCCGCCGGATACGACCTGATCACCTACTACCAGGGCTACATGCCCCTCTACACCGAGCTCGGCATCCTCACCCCGCTCGACGAGAGCAAGCTCCCCAACCTCTCCGGGCTCTTCCCGTTCTGGGCATCGGACGTCGAGAACTTCTGGATCAATCCGGAGGGCGAGCGCATCGGCGTGCCGTGGACGTGGGGATCGATCGGGCTCACCTACAACTCGGCCGAGGTCGACGAGATGAGCTCCTGGTACGACCTGCTCGACCCCAGCCTCACCGGCAAGGTGGCGACCGTCGACGACCCGGCGGGCAATTTCAACCTGTGCTGCAAGATCCTCGACCTGAAGTCCAACGAGGTGCCGAAGGATCAGCTCGGCGACATCGTGGACCTGATGTCGCAGTTCGTGGCGCAGGGTCGAGGCGTCTCACCGTCATTCGGCGACATGACGTCGAAGTTGGTGTCGGGTGACGCGATCGCGTGCTTCCACGGATGGGCGGCCATGAACACGTTCGCTGCCGATCAGGGCGTCGACACGATCGAGACGAACATCCCGGACGAGGGGAGCCACAGCTTCTGCGACTCGTACGCGATCCCGCCGACGGCGCTGAACCCCGACGCTGCGCTGGCATGGATCAACCAGGCGCTCGACCCGACCGTCAACGCGGAGGCCGCCGAGTACCTGGTGGGGGGCGTCACGGTCGAGGCCTCGGTGGCGATGCTCAACAAGGCCACGGCGGACCTGTATCCGTACGAGGACCTCGACGGACTGCTCGAACTGGCGCCCCTCGCGATCAACGCGCCGACCGAGTCCGACGAGTACGTCACGTTCCCCGAGTGGAACGAGGCCTTCCAGGGGATCAAGGCCGGGGCCTAGCGGACGGCCGCGGGCACCCCTCGATGGCGAGCCTGGCGGAGGCACCCGCTCGGACGACGGAGAGGGCGGAACGTCGGCGCGCCAAGCCCCTCATCGCCACCCTGCCCGCGGTGGCGTGGCTCCTCGCGTTCTTCGCCGCCCCGTTGCTCGTCTTCTTGGTGTACAGCTTCCTCACGAACGAGCTGTACGCCGTCGGACTGCCGTTCACGCTCGAGGCCTACGCCGACGCGCTGACCTCGAGCCTCAACCGCACGCTCGCGCGGAACTCGCTCGTCGTGGGGATCCTCACGGCGGTCATCACCGTGTCCGTGGGGCTGCCGATCGCCTACTGGCTTCGCTTCGTCGCCCGTCGGTCCCGGCTCGCGGTGCTGTTCCTGATCACCGCCTCGATGTTCGCGAGCTACCTCGTGCGCATCTACGCGTGGCGCACCGTGTTGGGCAGCCGCGGGCTGATCAACTCCGCCCTGGAGCGAGCCGGGCTGATCGACGAGCCGCTCGGGTTCCTGCTCTACAGTCGCTTCGCCGTCGTCGTGGCGCTGGTGCACATCTTCTTGCCCTACGTGGTGCTGGTGCTCTTCGCGGGCATGGGTCCGGTCAGCGAGGGCCTGCTCGAGTCGGCGCGCGATCTCGGAGCCAACGCCTCGCTGCTGTGGCGACGCGTGCTCCTGCCGATCATGGCAGCGCCTGCGTTCAGCGCCTTCGTGTTCGTGTTCATCCTGTCGTCCGCCGACTACGTGACGCCGCAGTTCCTCGGCGGGAAGGACGGCGTCACGCTCGGGGTCCAGATCCAGCAGAACTTCATCGCCGTGGGCAATTGGCCGCTGGCCGCGGCGACGTCGTTCCTCATGCTGCTCGCCTTCGTCGCGGTCTACGCCATCGGATCGTTCGCTCTGCGCCGGCTGCGGCTGCACGACATCAGGCTGGAGAGCTGATGGAACATCGCCAGCGCTCCCCGATCCCCACCGCGATCACGGTCGCGGCGCTGCTGTTCCTGTTCGTGCCCCTCGGCCTCGTCGTGCTCTTCTCGTTCAACTCGACCGGAAGCCTCACGTTCCCCTTCGCGGGGTTCTCGATGCGGTGGTATCGCCAGATCGTGGAGTCGCCGGAGTTCAGGAGCGCGGTGACGAACAGCGCGTTCGTCGGGCTCGTGGTGGCCCTCGTGACCTTGGTGCTCGGTACCCTCGCGGCGTACGGCCTGACGAGGGCCTCGACCAGATGGAGGACCCCGATCGCGGTGTTGCTGTTCCTTCCGTTGACCCTGCCGGGGCTGTTCTTGGGGCTCTCCTTGCTGGTCTTGTTCGCGCGGGTCGAAGTGACGCTCTCCCTCGCGACGGTGGCGATCGCCCATCTCGTCTACGTGATGCCCTACTACCTGCTGATCGCGGTGGCGGCGCTGCAACGGCTGGATCCGGCGCTCGAGGAGGCGGGTGCGGATCTCGGCGGGAACGCGTGGCTGGTGTTCCGGCGGGTCACCCTGCCACAGGTTTGGCCGGTCCTCGTCTCAGCCTCGTGTCTCGCTTTCGCCCTCAGCTTCGACGAGTTCATCATCACGTTCTTCGTGATCGGACCCGACTCCACCCTGCCGCTGTTCATCTTCTCCACCTTGCGGCGCACGGTGGATCCATCGGTGAACGCGATCTCGAGCCTGCTGCTCGTGATCACGCTCGCCCTCTTCGCGTTCGCGTTCCTGCTGACGGTGCGCGGCGCGAGGAATCGTGGCCTGTCGATCGAACCCGAGGCGCTCGGGAGTGGGTCGCGATGAACGGATCGCAGGGGCCGGTGCCACGGGTTCGGCTGGTCGACGTGGTCAAGCGGTTCAGCGACGTCACCGCCCTGGAAGCGGTCACGCTCGATGTCGCCGACGGCGAGTTCGTGACCCTGCTCGGGCCGTCTGGGTGCGGCAAGACGACCCTGCTTCGCATCGTGGCCGGTTTCGAGCGGCCCTCGGAGGGCCGCGTGCTGCTCGGCGGCGAGGACGTCACGGCGATGCCCCCGCACCGCCGTCCGGTCAACATGGTCTTCCAGCGGCCCGCGCTGTTCCCCCACCTCGACGTCGCCGCCAACGTGGCGTTCGGCCCGCGCATCGACGGTTTGTCGAAGGCCGAGATCGACCGGGTGGTGGGCGAAGCGCTGGCGCTGGTGCAGCTGGACGGGTTCCAGCATCGGCGGAGCCACGAGCTCTCGGGCGGGCAGATGCAACGCGTGGCGCTCGCGCGCGCGATCGTGAACCGCCCGCAGGTACTGCTGCTGGACGAACCGCTGTCGGCGCTCGACCTGAAGATCCGCCTCGAGATGGAGTCCGAGCTTCGCCGGCTGCACCGCGAGATCGGCGGCACGTTCATCTACGTCACGCATGACCAGCGAGAGGCTCTGGCCCTGTCCGATCGCATCGTGGTCTTCAACCACGGCCGCATCGAGCAGATCGGCTCGCCCAACGACGTCTACCGCCGACCGGCGTCACCGTTCGTGGCCCGGTTCGTCGGAGATGCGAACGTGATCCCCGTCGAGGTGTCCCATGCAGGCGCAGACACCGCGGACGTCTCGGTCGGGGCGCATCGCTTCCCGGCGCCGAGCGTCGATGTCTCGGGGCCGGCGTGGCTCGTGCTGCGACCGGAGGTGGTGCGGGTGCGGCCGCCATCCGGTGACGGCTCGCTGCGAGGGGTGGTGCAGGATCTCTCGTTCCGCGGCACGGGCCACTCGTACCGCGTGGCCGTCGAGGATGTGCCCGAGCCGCTGAAGGCCGAGGTGTCCGGCGGGGAGGCCTTCGATATCGGCGCCACCGTCGAGCTGACCTGGGAGCCCGAGGCGTGCAGGCTGCTGCCCCGCGACCCCGGCGTCGACTGACGTGGATCTCGAGCTCGCTGGATCTCGCGTCGTCGTCACGGGAGGCAGCAGAGGGATCGGCTCGGCGATCGCTCGCTCGTTCCTCGATGAGGGGGCGACCGTCACCATCTGCGCGCGTTCCCTCGATCGCTTGGAGCGGACGCGCACAGCGCTGGGATCCGATCGGGTCCGAGCGGTCCAGGCCGACGTCGGCGACCCCGATGCGGTGCGCGCGCTGGTGGAGGGGACCGTCGAGGGAGCCGGAGGGATCGACGTCGTGGTGGCCAACGCCACCGCGAACGCCGCCGGCGCGTCCGAGGCCGAGTTCGCGGCCTCGTTCGACGTGGATCTGATGCAGTCGGTCCGTCTCGCATCGGCGGTCCTCGACGCCCAGCCTGAGAGGCCGTTCTCGATGGTCTGCCTCGGCTCGATCGACGGCATGTCCGGCGCCACGCCGCACCACGCGTACTCGGTGATGAAGGCGGCGTTGCTCGCTTGGGCGAAGAACGCGGCCGTCTCGTACGGACCGCTCGGCATCCGCGTGAACGCCGTCTGCCCTGGGGCGATCCTCTTCCCGGGCGGCTGGTGGGATCGCGTTCGCCTCGACGACCCCGAGGGGTTCCGTGCGCACGTCGCTCGCATCCCCGGCGGGCGTATGGGAACACCCGAAGAGGTGGCGGCCGTGGTCACCTTCCTCGCCTCTCCCCGCGCGTCGTGGGTCAGCGGCGCGACCGTGCTCGTCGACGGCGGCGAGCACGCCTCGGTGGGCTGACCCGGTGTCCGTCGCGCTCGCCACGGTGGCGGCGCTCGCGTGGGGCGTCGCGGAACTCCTGATGCTGCGCGGTTCGAGACGGCTGAGGCCGCTCGGGTTGGCGAGGTGGCTGATGGTCTTCGGCACCGTGATGATCCTGCCGGTCGCGCTCTTCACCGGACCCATCCCCTCGGGCCGGGACCTGCCGTATGCGGTGGCGCCGGCCCTCTTCGCGCTCGGGGGAACCCTCGCGTACTTCCGGGCACTGAGCACCGGTCAGCTCACGATCGTGTCGCCGACCGTCGCCACGAGCGGGGGGTTCGCCGCCCTCGTCGCGATCGTCCTCCTGGGAGAGCGGTTCTCGCCGCTCGTCATGGCGGGCCTCGCGCTCGGCGTCGTCGGGGTGGTGGTCGCGACGTACGTCCGCGACGGTGGACGAGCCGAGGGGGTCGCATGGGCCGTGCTCGGCGCCGTGCTCCTGGGCGTGTACACGGTCGCGTTGGCCGCCTCGAGCGAACGGATCGGCCCCGTGTGGTCGGTGGCCGCCTACCGCCTCACCGGGCTCCTGGTGCTGTGGGCGGCCGCGCCGTTCTCCGGGGCGCCGCTCGGGCCGCCGCGCGCCGATCTGGGGCTTGTGCTGCGCGCGGCTGCGATCGAGACGGTGGGCTTCGCCGCGTTCACGACGGCGCTCGACCTCGGACCGGTCGCGGTCGTCGCGGTGATCGCGGCACAGTTCTCCACCGTCGCCGTGGTGCTCGGCGCCGTCGTGCTGCACGAACGACTCCATCGGCATCAGTGGGTCGGCGTGGCGATGATGATCGGCTCCACGACCCTGCTGGCGGCGCTGCAGTGATCGGGTCTCTGTATCAGCTGGGCGTCGGGTCATGCCTCCCAGGCGTCTCGATCCACCACGACCACGAGGTCCGGGTGTCGCTGCAGGAACGAAGCGGGGACCTCGGGCGTCACCGGCCCCTCGAGCGCGCGGTGGACGATCTCACGCTTGTCGCTGCCCGAGACGAGCAGCACCACCCGCCGAGCCGCGAGCAGCACGTCGAGACCGGCCGTCAGCGCGGTGCGGGGTACGGGCAGGCCGGGTCGATAGGCCGCGTTCGACGCGAGGCTGGCTTCCGACAGCCGGACCTCCCTCGTGCGCGAGGACGGGTCCGACGGTGGTTCGTTGAAGCCGAGGTGACCGTTGGGTCCGAGGCCGAGCACGGCGAGATCGAGTCCACCGGCCGCCGCGACGGCGTCGTCGTAGTCGCGGCACGCCGCCACCAGGTCGTCCGCGAGCCCGTCCAGCCACACGACGGAGTCGGGATCGACGCCGAGCGGCTCCACGAAGCTCCGTCGGGTCCATGCGGCGAGCGAGCGCCGGTCGTCCGCCGCCACGCCGACGTACTCGTCGAGCTGGAACAGCTGGAGGCCCGGCGCCGAACGAGCGGGCAGGTCTCCGGCCAGACGCGCGTAGGCGCCCATCGGCGTGCGTCCGGTCGCCACCGCGAGGGCTGCGCCGGGAACGGCCTCGATCGCGTCGGCGATCATCGCGGCACCGGCCGCGTCGAAATCAGCGCCTCGATCGGTCACCGTGAGGCGCAGGCCGGACATGAGACCAGCATAGGACCAGTCGTTGACAGGGCCTCGGCGGGAGGCCGAGGATGAGGCCCATGGCGGCATCGCTCACCCTGGTCCTCGACCCGGAACGCAAGGACATCCCTCTCTATCAGCAGGTGCAGTTGGCGATCGCGGAGCACATCGCCGCGGGCCGACTCGGGCCGGGGCAGCAGCTTCCCTCCGAGCGCCAGCTCTGCGAGCGCTTCGACATCAGCAGGGTGACGGCGCGCCGGGCGCTCGCGGCGTTGGTCGACGACGGTCTGATCGAGGCGTCCCCCGGGAAGGGGTGGTTCGTCTCCGACGGGCATCTGAGCGAGCCGCCCAACGCCCTGCAGAGCTTCACGACGTTGGCGCGGGCTCGCGGACTCGACCCCACGGCTCGCGTGCTGTGCCACGAGGTCCGTGACGCCACGATGGACGAAGCCGAGAGCCTCCAGGTCGCGCCGGGGGCCTCGGTCCTCGAACTCGAGCGCGTCCGCTTGCTCGACGGGGTCCCGGTCGCGGTGCACCACTGCCTGATCCCGCTCGCCCTCTGCCCGGCTCTGGCCGACGCCGACTACGGCGAGGCCTCGGTCTACGAGATCCTGCGGACGAAGGCCCGCATCGCGCCCACGCTCGCGGACTGCACGCTCGAGGCCACCTCCGCAGGGCCCGTGATCGCGCCCCTGCTCGGTCTCGACGAGGACGCCCCCGTGCTCGTGTCGCGGCAGACGACCTTCGACGATCTCGGCCACCCGATCGAGACGTCCCGCATCGTCTATCGTGGCGACCGTTACCGCTTCCGCACGAAGCTGACCGCCGACTCGCAGTGATGTGGACCGGCTCGCCCCCAAGAGGTAGGGACCGGTCTTAGTACCGGTCTTCCCCTGAGGTTCGGGGCTGCGTATACTCGCGCGACATGGCGACCAGGGAACGAGCCGACGCCGAGCGAGACCGGCAAGCGGGACGACCTGCGGGTGAGGATGTCCCGGTCACCGTCCCCGCGTCGTCGCCGCGCCCGACCTTCGACGAGGCGACGGCGATCCCCTACGCGAGCGCCCGGCTCCATCTCTGGGGAGACGACGAGGCCGGTCGAGTGCCTGACTGGATCTACGTCTCGAGCGACAAGATCCATCACCTCGTCTTCTCCCTATCACCGGGCGCTCGATTCACGCACTCCGATCAGTTCCGCACGGTGTTCGCCGCCGACGAATTGCTGTTCGTGCTCTCGGGCACGATGGTGATCGCCGATCCGGAGCACGGCGAGGTACGACGGGTCGATCGCGGCGACGCGGTCTTCTTCCGGCGCGATACCTGGCATCACGCGATGAGCTTCGGCGAGGAACAGCTGCGGGTCCTGGAGTTCTTCGCACCGCCGCCGGCGACCGGAGCCTCCAGCGCGTACGCCCGCTCGAAGGAGTTGCTCGGCGAGGTGCACTATCGCGACGAGCGGTACATCGGCCGGTGGCCGATGGCTGCCCCGGAACGTGCGGCCGAGGCCCGGCTCCATGTCCTCGGCGACCGGGACGTGCTCGATCGCCTGGAGGGCACCGGCTCCCTGGTGCGGACGTACGTCAGCACCGAGCACCTCACCGCCGAGCGGGTCGTGCTGCGGCCCGGCGGACGCACCGATGTCCGTCGCCACGGTGGCGATGCCACGATGCACGTGCTCGCGGGCTCGGTGAACGTGCTGCTGACCGAGACACCGAACGCCGCGGGACAGCGGTGGTTCGAGCTGCATGTCGACGATGGCTTCTACGTGCCCGAGGGCACGTCCTACGAGCTGCGCAACATCACGGACACGCCGGCCGAGGCCATGGTGGCCGTGGCACCGGCCTACGATCCACGGTAAGGATCCTGGGGTCCCGGGGGGTCCAGGCGTGCTCCTGTCTCGCTCACGACCCGGTACAGGCGCCACCGATCGGGGACGCCCTTCAGTTCATGTTCGCCGACGTCCTCGAACGTGAGTCCCGAGCCGGCGACGAGGTCCTTCACCGTGGACGAGACCAGCACCTCCGATGGGCCCGCGAGGGACGCCACGCGCGCGCCGATGTGCACGGCGATGCCCCTCACGTGGTCCCCGTCGAGCTCGACCTCACCGGTGTGCAGTCCTGCGCGGATGTCGACGCCGAGCGGTCGGACGGCCTCAGCGATGCCCTGGGCGCATCGGATCGCGCGGGCAGGGCCGTCGAACCTCGCGAACACGCCGTCGCCCGCCGAGTCGACGTAGGTCCCGCGGAACCGTTCGATCTCGGTCTTCGCACGGTCATCGTGCTCGGCGATGAGTCGCCGCCATCCGGCATCACCGACCTCCGCGGCCCTCTGGGTCGAGCCGACGATGTCGGTCATCAGCAGCGTCGCGAGCACCCGATCCTCGGGGTCGATGGCGCGAGGCTCGGCGCCGATGAACCCTCGGATCGCCTCGTGCACCGTGCCGAAGTCGCGGTATTCGAGGACGGGACCCGGGAACGTGACGATCTCGGCGTTCGGGATCTGCGTCTGCAGGTAGCGCGCGTGTTCCACGTGGCCGTCGATCTTGGGCGCCATCAGGAGGACAGGGGCCTGGATCGAAGGGAGAACCCCTCGCACGTCCGTCTCGCTCCAGATCGTGGAGAGCTCCCTCGCGATGTCGGGCGTGCAGGTCCGTCGGCTCACGGTCGCGAGGAACCGGATGTAGGTCTCGTCGCCCCACGGTCCGCTCAGCGCATCCGAGTAGAGATCCACGAACGCCTGCGCCCACGCCCCGGTCCCCCAGCCCGCGGTGATCTCTCGCTCCCGTTCGATCACCTCCTGGCTCGCCGCCCACGGGTAGTCGGGGGCCCAGAGCGTCCGTGCGGTCGGCGCGATCCATACGAGCCCGCTGATCCGTTCGGGGTAGGTGGCGGCGAGCAATGCGTTCGGGGCGCCGGACTCGAAGAACCCGCCGAACGCGCACCGCTGCGAGCCGACGGCGTCGAGTACCGCGAGGATGTCGGTGACCTGGATCTCGAGGTTGCCGGGGGCGACGTCGCGGCTCGACAGGCCGATGCCACGCCGGTCGTGGATCACGATGCGCGCGAACCCCGCCAGCCCCTCGTGCCAGGCTCGCTCCGGGGGGGAGTCCCACCACGAGTCGACCATGGCGAAGGTATCCTCCGACCAGAACAGCGTGACCGGCCCGTCCCCGAACACCTGGTACGCGAGGTAGGCACCGTCATCGGCCCGCGTGAACTTGACGTCCGGACGCTCCACGAGCGAAGTGTTCCTCCCGCGCGGGTCGGCCGCAACCGGCTCTCATCCACCCCGGGTGGCTGGCATATGCTCGACGCATGATCCGCGATCCGCGCCAGGTCAACGAGGCCATGCGGGAGACGATGCGGGCGCAGCACGCCGATCGCATCAGGGACGGCGAGCGCGAGCGCCTGACCGGTCACCTCCGGCGGCGGGGGTGGTTCGGTCGTTGGCTCGACCGACGCGCCGTCCGCCGCGCCGAGCGGGACGCCTGAGCGTCCGATGCGCTGGGGCCTCGACATCTCGCAGCACCAGCTCACGTGGGACGAGCTCGTCGCGCGCGCCACGCTCGCCGAGAACGCCGGCCTCGACGGCGTCTGGGTCTTCGACCACTTCAAGGCGCTCTACGGCGATCCGCGCGGCCCTTCGCTCGAGGCCTGGACGCTGCTCGCGGGGCTCGCCCGCGAGACCTCGCGGGTGCGGCTCGGCACGCTCGTCACGGGCATGACGCACCGGCATCCCTCGGTGCTCGCCACCGAGGTCGTCACGGTCGATCACCTCTCCGGCGGACGCGTGGAGTGCGCGGTGGGCGCCGCTTGGAACACGTCGGAGCATCGCGAGCTCGGCATCCCATTCCCCCCGACGGCCGAGCGGATGGACCGCCTCGAGGAAGGGGTCCAGGTCCTGCGCATGCTGTTCACCGAGGACGACGCGACGTTCGAGGGGCGCCACTACCGCCTCGAGGGTGCGACCTACCGCCCGAGGCCGGTGCAACGACCGCACCCGCCGATCTGGATCGGCGGGGAAGGCCGACGGCGGACGCTGCCGATCGCCGGCCGGTACGCCGACGCGTGGCACGGCTGGGCCGGCGATGCTGCCGAGCTCGCCGAGATCACCGCGATCATCGACGGCGCCGCCGAGGGGGTCGGCCGTGACCCGGCCTCGATCGTGAGGGCTTCGAGCCTGTCGATCTCCGAGCCGTGGGACCAGGTGAAGGCCAACCACGAGTGGATGACGGCCGGCGGCATCTCCTACCTCGTGATCGGCTGGCCGTCCGAGGGGCGGGGCCGGCTCGAGGAGTTCCTCGAGCAGGTGCTCCCGACCCTGGCATGAAGGTCACGCACCTGTGACGAGCACCGCGCCCTTTCCGCTCTGGCTCGACCATGCGTCGATCGCGGTGCCCGATCTTCCGGATGCGGTCGAGCATCTCGACGCGAAGCTCGGGCTCGCCGCGACGGTCTCGCCCGCTGCACCCGAGCGCCACAGCCGCGTCTACCTCGATCGGACGTACCTGGAGGTCTCTGCCGACGCCGGGCGTGTCGGGTGGCAGGCGACGACGTGCTTCCTTCGATTCGCCGACCCCGATGCGCTCCGAGCCCATCTGGACGCGACGGGCCTCACATACACCTTCGGCGTGTGGGAGGGCGTCGACGGGACCTGGGACGACGTCGAGGTTCGATCCGGCGACGTGCGGCTCCCGACCTTGGTCCGCCGGACGGCTCCGACCGACATCGCGCGCGACTGGCCGCCTCGGCTGTCCGGATCCCACAGGTGCGGCGCCCGCTCGCTGATGGCGGTCCATCTGGAAGTCCCGTCACCGGATGCCGTCACGAGGGCGTTCTCGACCCTCTTGGGGAAGACCTTCGCGCCGCCGACGGCCGGTGCTGCCGTCCGCGTCCCGCTCGCATCCGGCGCACTCGTGCTTCGACAGGGCGCCGTCGATCGGATCGCTGGGATCGTGCTCGGCGTCGGATCGCTCGTCGAGACGCGCCGAGTGCTCCCGCTCGGGCCGACCGAGGACGGCGTCGTCTGGCTCGAAGGCGACGCAGCGCGCGGGCTCCGGCTCGGATTCACCGAGCGAACCTCTGCCGATCCGGCTGGCAATGGGACCGCCGCATCATCCGCGTGATCCCCCGGACCCCGTGACACCGTTCGTGGTGTCGGCCGGCTTCCCTTCGGGCGTGAGAGGGGGTATGACCCCGACGTGAAGGTCACGCTCGTTCCGCACACGCACTGGGACCGCGAGTGGTACGAGCCGTTCGACGTCTTCGTCGAGCGGCTCGTGCAGATGATGGACACGCTCCTGGATCTCGCGGCCGAGGGGTTCCCGCACTTCCACCTCGACGGGCAGACCGCGATGATCGATGACTACCTCGAGCGGCGCCCCGAGCGCGCCGACGAGCTGGCGCAGCGCGTGCGCGAAGGCAGACTCTCGGCCGGGCCGTGGGTGGCGCAGATGGACGAGTTCCTGGTCTCGGGGGAGTCCCACGTGATGAACCTGCGCATGGGGCTCCAGCGGGCGAGGGAGCTCGGGGCCGAGCCGCGCGTCGGGTACCTGCCGGACCAGTTCGGTCACATCGGCCAGATGCCGCGGATCCTGCGCGAGGGCGGCCTCGGGTGGGCGCTCGTCTGGCGCGGCGTGCCCGCGGCGATCGACCGCTCGACGTTCCGGTGGCGGTCGACGGACGGCGCCGCGGACGTGCTGTGCGAGTACATGCCGTTCGGCTACTTCGCCGGCGCCGGGCTGATGCGGGCCACCGAGCCACAGGAGCTGGCCCGGACGATCGAAGCGCAGGTCGAGCGGATGCGGCCGTTTCTCGTCGACGACCGAGTGCTGCTGATGGTCGGCTACGACCACGCCGGCCCCGACGCCACGCTGCCCGAGCGTCTCGTTGCGGCGGCGCCACTGATGCCGGCTATCGACGCCCGGGTCGGCTGCATCGACGATCACCTCGAGGGTCGTGTCCTGCCCGAGGACCTGCCCGTGTGGCAGGGCGAGCTCCGGTCGGGCGCGCGGGCCCACCTGCTGCCGAACGTGGTCTCGGCAAGGGTGCATCAGAAGCTCGACCGGGGCCGGGTCGAGCGGCTCGTCGAGCGGGCGGGCGAGGCGGCGGTGTCAGTGCCCGGCGCCGACCTGGAGATCCGGCGCGCCTGGCGCCTGCTCGTGCTGAACGGCGCCCACGACTCGGCCTGTGGGTGCTCCCACGATCAGGTGGCGATCGACGTGGACGCGCGGTTCGCGGAGGTCCGCGCGATCGCGGAGGACGTGCTCGGGCGCGCCGACGCCGACGAGAGCGCAGCTGCCGTGCCGCTCGTCGGGGCGGAGATCTCGGCGATCCAGGGCGGCATCGCGGTCGACGGCGTGCCGCTCCGGTTCCTCGACGAGCCCGACGCGGGCGATCTCTACACGTTCTGTTGGGCCGAGGAGGGACAGGAGCCGACCTCGCCGCGGAGCGTCGAGAGCGACGGCAGCCGGTTCCGCCTGGAGTGGGACGGTCTGACGATCCGCGGGCGCGCGACGCGACCGGCCGGTGAGTCGTTCCTCGTGATCGACGGCACGATTCGCAACGAGCGAGAGGACCACCGCCTGCGCGTGCACGTCGACCTCGGGGAGCCGGCCGACTGCGCCTGGGCGGGCGCCCCCTTCGAGATCGTCGAGCGGCCGCTCGTGGGCGAGGGAGGCGACGTCGAGGCGCCGTCGCCGACGTGGCCCGCCCGGAACGTCGTCCTGGCGTCGGACGTCGCCGTGCTCGGCGAGGGCGTGTTCGAGTACGAGATCGTCGACGGGCGCGCGATCGCGGTCACGCTGCTCCGTTGCGTCGGCACGATCAGTCGGGAGACGCTCGCGACCCGTCCCTGGCCGGCGGGACCTGGGACGCCGACGCCGAACGCGCAGATGCTCGGCGACACCGAGTTCCGGTTCGGGATCTGGCTCGGCGCCGATCGGGAGCGCATGGCGGAGGTCTCGGAGCGATTCGCGACGAGCGTCGAGCGGGCCGTGCGCCCGGGGTGAGACGGGCTCGACGCCCTCGACGGGTCCAGCCGGGGAGCATCGCGCGAACGAGGGTCAGGTGCGACCGCGGATCAGGCGCCGCACCAGATCCAGGACTACTGTGGCGTCCTCGTCGCTCACGCAGACCGCTCGGGGTCCTCGTCCTCCGTCGCCTTGCGCACGGCTGCCCCGGCGGTCTTCTGGACCGAGCCCTTCGCGCGCTGGACGAGTCCCTTGGCCTCGAGGGCTCGGTCGCCCTTCAGCCGTCCCGCGAGCTGCCGGACGGCCCCCGCCTGCTCGTTCAGCTCACCGCGCTCTTCGGTCGTCTTCCCCGCCATGTCGTCCCCCTCTGATCGCTCGTCCGCCGGACGGACCTTCCCGGCACGGCCCGGGTTCAAACGGCCACCGCCCTGGATCGGGGACGTCGGTGCCGCCTCCTCCCGCCGTCGCCCCCGCGGAGGGAGACTGCGTGAGTACGTTTGGCGGTCGGAAGGGCAGGGAATGTCGGGCAGATGCGATCCACGATCCAGGACTCCACGATCCGGCTGCCTGCCGCGCCGGCACGCTCGCTCAGGAGGTTCGCGACCGACGTGGTTCACCGCTATCGGGAAGCCGACGGCACGAGCCACACCCGGGCCCTCGCGTACCAGACGGTGTTCATCATGCTCTCGGGGTTCATCGGGCTCGTCGGGCTCGCGAGCGTGCTCGGCCTCGCCGAGATCCGGCGGACCGTGCAGCACCTCGCGACGAGCGTCGCGCCGGGTCCGTCGGGACGCCTGATCCAGGAGGCCGCCCAGCAGGGCGCCTCGGGCGGTGCGATGGTCGCCCTGGCCGGCCTCGGCGCGGCGTGGATCTCAGGCATGTTCGCGATGGCGCAGGTGCAGCGCAGCGCCGACCGCCTCGTAGGGCGCGGGCACGAGCAGGAACGGTCCGGCGCTGCCAAGTACGTGCGCGCTGCCATGCTCGCCGTCCCGGTCGGCCTCCTGCTGGGACTCGGGGGGGTCGCGCTCGGCGCAGGGAACTCCGTCGTGGAGGGGTTCGCCCTCGAGGGGACGGCCGACCTCGTGTGGAACGGGTTGCGCTGGCCGATCGGCGTCGCGCTCGTCGCGGCGGCGCTGCTGTTGATGATGCGGGCCGCACCGACGGCACCGCTCGGCTCCACGCGACGGCGCGCGGCCGGCGCGGGCGTCGCGCTGGTGCTGTGGACGATCTTCACGGCCCTGCTGAGCCTCTACTTCGCCGTGTCGACGACGACGACACGGACATACGGGCCGTTGCTCGCGGTCGTCGCCCTCGTGCTGTGGTCGGGGCTGACGTCGCTCGCACTCCACATCGGCATCGCGACGACCGCCGAGCTCGAGCGTTCCTGATCGCCGTGACGGCGATCGTGACCGAGATCGTCGAGTGGTTGCGGCCGGCCTTCACGACGCTCGGATACGCGATCGTGCCGACCGCGATGTTCCTGGAGTCCGCCGCGTTCCTCGGCGTGCTGATCCCGGGGGACGTGATCCTCGCCGTCGCCGGCGTGTATGCGGCCAGAGGTGAGATGTCGGTGCCGATCGTGATCGTGCTCGGCATCGTGGGCGCGCTCGCCGGTGAGATGGCGGGCTTCCTGATGGGCCGGCGGTACGGACGGTCGGCGGTCGATCACCTCCCGTTCGCCGACTGGTTCGGCCGAAAGGTCGACCGGGCGAGCGAGGCGATCCACGAGAACGCGGGGAAGACGATCGTCGTCGGGCGGCTCGCGACCGGCGTCGCGGGCATGGTGCCGTTCGCAGCGGGCATCGCGGAGGTGCCGACGAAGACGTTCGTCGTGTATTCGATCCCACTGGTCGCCGGCTGGGCGACCGCCGTGGTCCTCCTCGGCACCGTCATCGGGAACAACGTCGAGCTGATCGACCGCATCCTGTCGTCGATCGGATGGGCCGTCGTGGCCGCGGTCGCTCTCGTGCTGGTGGGGCGATGGGTATGGCGGCGCCGGCGGGCGAGCCTGGGCTGATCGGCCCGAGTGCCGACACGCCGACATCGAGGGCCAACCCCACCGGTGGACTTCTGGATGCCGCCGCACTCGACGCACGCAGGCTCGGGGTCGCCCGTGCGCACCCGGTCGAGCTGGTCCTGCATCGGGGTGCGGCGCCCGCACGACAGGCAGGTCGCCTCCCGGATCGTCCCGTGGAGCTCGAGCACGGCTCCAGGTCGGCCAGCGATCGATGTTCACCAGGCGCATCGACGTTGGATCCGTCGTCCACACCCCCTTGGGTCCCCGGTCGTCGGGGATGCCCGACTCGGTGCTGATGCCGGCACCGGTGAGGACCGCGATCGCATCCGACGCGCTCACGTAGGCGGCGACGCGCTCGATGTCGCGCTGCGTTCGGCCGCTCCACACCCCGTCTCCTCCCATCGCCCGATGTTCGGCGATGCGCCGGTGATCCATCGTCACGGGAGGCGAACGCCGCGCCGTCCCCTTGGGCCGATCAGGAGGGCCAGTCGGGCTTCGGCCTCTTCTGCGTGAGCAGATCGTCCAATGAGGGTTTGCCTGCCTTCGCGGCGGCGGCCTTCTCGATCTCATCGCCGAGGCGCTCGTCCGGCCCGACGTCGCCCGCGGCCGACAGCAGCTCGTCGAGCGACTGCCCCGCGCTGCCCTTCAGCCGGATGCGCAGTGCGGCCAGCACGGACGCGTGGTGGTCGGACAGGCCCTGGCTCATCTTGATCTCGGTCAGTGCCTCTTCCGCCTTGGCGAGGAGTTCTTCGTCGTCCACGGCGACAGTCTGCCACGGCGGAGCGTCCGCGTTGACGCGGGCGATGGGTGATGGCGACTTCCGGCCGCGGGTCGGCCGCTTCCGATCTCACCGCCGACTCGTTTGCGGGCCGGCGGCTCGGGGAAACGATGACAAGGTCGCCGTGACCCGCACCGGCGGGCGACTGTACCGCCCGGCGACGCTCCACTCCGACGGAGCGGGAGGGACGGCTGCGCCCGTGCAGCCGTCCCTCTTCCTTTCCTCGGCAGCGCGGATGTGGCGAACTCGTTGCTTGCCTTGGGATCGGTTTCGTGGCGGCCGATTCTCGGTAAGGAGAAGAAGCGATGGACCGAGAGATCTTGCTCGAACAGATGCTCAGCGCCAGGAGCCCGAACGAAACCTCCTCTGCGATCTACGCCGCGCGGGCGTGGCTGTCCCACCATCCCGAGGACCCGAACGTCATGTCCGCGATGGAGGATCTCATCGAGGTGGAGCGCGAGTCCTTGGGGTTCCTCGCGTGAATCGTCGTCACCGGCTGTCCTAAGGAGGGATGATCATGGATGACCTTCTGATGATCCGTTTCGCTCTGGACAACGTGCACCCGCCTGAGATCGCCGAAGGCGCCCGCCAAGCGCTGGATCGACTCATCGACGGCGATGGGGTCGGCGACCACGAAACGCCCGATGGACGCCGGTATGAGCGATCGAGGGAACGGCCTAGGTTCCAGGTCGTCCCCGAGCTTCCTCGCTGAGCCAGGTCTCGGCACGGCCGCGATCCCGAGCCGCAGTGCTACTCGCTGGTGCGGGTTTCGACCGGCGTCTCCGCGGCGGAGGAGACGCCGCCGTCCGGCGTCGAGGGGATGCGCCCCAACACTCGGGACGCGATACCCGACGCCGTCGACGAGAGCACGCCCCCGAGGCGCGCGGACAGATCCGCCTTGTACTCGAGCGCGTCGATCGTCTCGACGATGCGCTGCCGAGCTCCCTCGATGTCTGCCCGGATCTGCGCTATTCGGATGGCCTCAGCGCCTCGATCTTGCTCCGTATCCACGAGATGTCCTCCTCAGCGGTCGCCAGCGTGCGGGCAGGCACGAAGGGCATCCCCTCGCGCAGCCTCCTCCGCCCGATCTGAGCGAGCGTCGCTGCCACGGCCACGAGCACGCCCCCCGCGATCAGGGCAGCGGCCCACGCAGGCAGCACGATCGCCAGGGCGAGCACGGCGGCCGCGATCAGCGCTCCGAGAGCGTAGAAGGCGAACGCCGCGGCGCCTGCGATGAGGCCCAGTCCCATGCCCGCCTTCGACGCCTTCTCCTTCAGCTCGATCTTCGCGAGTTCGGCTTCGCTCCGCGCGAGCAGGGACACGTCGGCGACGAGTGAGCCCAGCAGTGCCGTGATCGAGGCATCGCGCCTTCCGTTGGCCGATGCGTCTGTTGTCGTTGCCATCCCCACTCCTTCAGGTGTGCTAGCGAGGTCCTTCCCCCTGGAGGCGCTGCGCACGCATCCGACGGTCGATCATGTTTCGCGGCTCGCAGCGCGGGAAGGAACCGCAGAACACGACGAGGATGTGAGATGAGCAGCGTCGAGGATCATCGGACGACCGTCGAGGGACTCCAGGACGCCGGCAAGGTGATGGCCGAGGCGGCTGGGGCCGTCGCGGTCGAACGCGTGCGCGCCGAGGTCGACGTGCGGTCGAGCCGCGCGGCGGTCGAGCTGAAGGCGTTCGCGGTCGCGATGCGTGCATCGAGCGCGAGCTTGCGCGAGCAGGGCCATGACGGACAGGCCGACGTGCTCGACGAGGTCGGGCACAGGGCCGACAGACTCGCCGCTCGGCTCGCGACGGCCGACAGCGACGATCTCGCCGAGGACGCCAGACGCCTCGTGCGACGGGCGGCCGAGTTCGCACGGAGCGAGCCGGCCCTCGTGATCGCGGGAGCCTTCACGCTCGGCTTGCTGGTGCCAAAGGTCCTCGAGGCCGTCGCGAAAGAGCCCGGAGTTGACAGAGAAGAGGAGGAGTGACATGGCAGAGACCGAGAACCAGTCACCGATGGAGACAGTGACGGAGAAGGCTGGCGACGCTGCATCCGCCGTCGGCGGAGGCGCCAAGAAGGTAGCGACCGCGGTTGCCGAGAACCCGCTGCTCGCCGCCGCGGGCGCCGCCGCCGTGGGGGCCGCGATCGGCGGCACCGCGATCGCTCGCGAGCGGAAGTCCAACGCGAAGAAGTCGACGTCGCGCAAGAAGAGCTCGCCCAAGAAGAAGAGCTCACCTCGGAAGAGCCCCGCGAGGAAGTCGTCGGCGAAGGGGAACCCGGCCAAGAAGTCCGGCGCGAAGAAGTCCAGCGCCAAGGCGTCCGGCGCGAAGGAATCCAGCGCGAAGAAGTCCACGGGCAAGCCCACCCCCAGGAAGTCGTCGACGAAGAAGAAGGCCACCACGTCGAGCGGGTCCGCGAGGACGACCCGTCAGTAGACGAAGCCGAACCAGGGGGACGGATCCCACGCGAACATCGTGTCGGCTCGCGTGAGCGTGCCCGGCGTGCGCTCGTCCACCTGGTGGGCGCGGCGCAACTGCCGGAACGAGCTGCCGGCCAAGTAGGCGGCGCCGAGGGTGGCCACGCTGCACGACAGGTCGGGCTCGGCGTCGGTTCGGCGGCACGTTCCGCGTCCTCCTTCGACCACGAGCTGGTAGCGGCTCGACGTCGAGGGCCGGAACGCGTCGGTGACCTCGAGCACGAGCCGGCCATCGCCTGAGTACCGGCGACCGGTGAGTGCGCGCTCGACGTCGAGGACCCGCACGAACAGTCCGTCCTGGATCACGGCGTTCAGACGGCGCGGCTCGGCGACGAGCCACAGCAGCTCCTCGTCGATCGGACGGTCCTCAGCTCTCACCGTCGCGACGAGGTCCACGTCGAACAGGAAGCGCCACAGGGCCGCGGTCGCGTCGGGATCGGTCGCGACCAGGTCGCGCACCGTGAGCTCGTTCGACGGCACGTTGCGGCTCCAGTCGTGCTTGACCGTGTAGACGGCGTAGCCGTCGACGGTGCCGTCGTCTCGTTCGTGCACCGCATAGAAGCGCGGATGCTCCTGGTCGCGCGGGCGTTCGAGCCACATCGCCTGCCACCAGCGGTCGTCGACGGCGATCATGCCGGGCGTCGCCGAGGCCAGCGCGTCGTAGACCGGACGCATCACGGGGAGGGCCTCGTCGCGAGGCAGCACCCGAACGCGTCCGCCGATGCGCACGTCGGGAACGAACGCCGACCGGTCGGCCGACATCTCGATCATCGTGCAGAGCGAGGCCATGCCGTACCCGAAGCGGCCGTAGATCGCTGACTCCGATGCCCAGAGGTAGGCGAGGGGCTCGTCGCGCTCGACGGCCTGGTCGAGGATCGCCGACATCAGTCGCGTGTTGATGCCGCGGCGGCGATGGGATGGCAGCACGCCGACGGCGGTGACGCCGGGGGCCGGCAGGGCACCTCCGGGCACGGTGAGCTCGGTCGTGCAGGCGCCGGCGGTGCCGACGATCTCACCGCCGTCGACCGCGACGAACCACCGGTCGGGCTCGGCGATGATGCGGTCGGCCTCTGCATCCTCGGGAACCCACCGGGAGTGGAACGCGCGCTCCACCACCTGCAGGAACGCCTCGAGCTCGCCGGGCTCGATCGAGCGGATCGTGATGTCGTCCATCCGTCGCAGCCTACGCCGCGAGGCGCGGTGAGGCGGCCGTCGTTGTCGCGATGTTCCAGGATCGATGAATCAGAACCGGAAGGGGGGCTCGATCGGCGGTGTCGCTCGTGCGTCCGACGGTCGGAGAGGGTCGGATCTCCCCCGAACGGTCGACTGCGCATCGCCACGGCACCTGCGACGCTACGGGTGTCGCCGTGAGAGACCCGGGGGGGTTCTCCAACCTGCACGCGGCGACCTGAGGATCGAGGGGTCGCGGGGGTCTCGCGCAGCAGCCGTCCTCGCGGCCCCTCGGTCCCATCACCGGGGCGCGTGAGGATCGGGAGATTCCAGACCATCGGCCCATAGCGCGAACGCCTGCGCACGACTACGTTCCTGGGAGACGTCCGAATGCAGTCCCCGACCCAGGAGAATCGCCGATGGATACCCCCGGATCCGTCCCCGTGATGCGCGCGTCCGCCTCGACCGGCATCCCGTCACCGGGCTTCAAGACGGCGAGGCGCGGGTTCGACCAGCAGCAAGTGCTCGAGTACGTCAAGCGTCTGGCCGACCGGATGCAGACCGTCGAGAACCTGGAGCGACACCTTCGGTCCGAGGCAGAGCAGGTCCAGATGCAGCGCGACGCTGCCCTCAGGGAGCGCGACGCGGTCGTGGAGCAACGAGATGCCCTCCTCCGCGAGCGCGACGCCGCTCTGCGAGACCGCACGTCGGCTGAGGCTGCGACCTACGAGCAGGTGTCCGGACGCGTCACGGAGCTCCTGATGTCCCTGGACCAGGAGGTCGAGACCGTCCGGGAGGAGACACGCGCCGAGGCGGACCGGATCCTCGCCGACGCCCGGATCGAAGCCGAGCGCGCGCGGCGCGAAGGGGTCGAGGCTCGCACGGCGGCCATGGAGGCCGCGCGGCGTATCCGCGAGGACTCCGAGCGATCCCTGGCCGACCTCACCTCACAGCGTGACGACATGTTCGAGGCGCTCCGCCGGACGTGCCGCGAGTTCCTCGATGTGGTCGGGGCGCTCTCCGCCTCGATCGCGGCCGGGGAAGACGCGAAGGACGAGGTCGTGATCCCCGACCTGATGCCCGAACCCCGGGCACGCAGCTGAGCGTGGCCGACCACGCGGCGCGCACGACCTGTTGATCGCAGCGACGGCGATCGCTCGCGGCCGTCTGTCGGGGACCTTCGACCGGTCGGGCGACCGGTCGGGCTTCGAGGCCATCGACGGGCTGATCCTCAGGCCTTGATGGTCAGCCTGGCGGACGAGGGTCGTGCCAGCCGCCGTCGCCCTCGATCAGGGTCTCGGCTGCCTCCGGCCCCCAGGTCCCGGGCTCGTAGAGGTGCACCGGGGTCGCCTCGTCGAGGATCGGGTCGACGACGCGCCACGAGGCTTCGACGATGTCCTGGCGTGAGAAGAGCTCTGCGTCGCCCATCATCGCGTCGGTGAGCAGCCGTTCGTAGGGCTCCATGCGCTCGCCGGGCTGGTGGTAGGCGACCAGCTCCACGTCCTCGCCCTGCATCTCGTCGCCGGGCACCTTCGCCCGGGCGCCCAGGTTGATGCTCACGTCCGGACCGAGCCGGAACAGCACGTGGTTCGGGTGTCCCAGGACCGCCTCGCCGAACACGTCGCGCGGCGGACGCTTCAGCTCCACGATGACTTCGGTGGCCGTGACCGGCAGCGACTTCCCGGCGCGGATGTAGAACGGCACGCCCGCCCACCGCCAGCTCTCGACCTGCATGCGCACGGCCGCGTACGTCTCGGTGGTGGAACCCGGAGCGACGCCGTCGGCCTCGCGGTAGCCGCGTACCTGGCCTCGCACGACGTCGTCGGGGGTCAGCGGCCGGATCGCCTCGAGCAACCGGAAGCGCTCGCTCATGAAGACGTCGTGGTCGGGGCCGGCGGGTGGATCCATCGCGACGAAAGCCATGACCTGCAACAGGTGGTTCTGCACGACGTCACGGATCGCGCCCACCTTGTCGTAGAAGCCTTCGCGCCCCCGCAACCCGAAATCCTCGGCCATCGTGATCTGCACGCTGTCGACGTAGTTCCGGTTCCAGAACGGTTCGAGGAAGGTGTTCGCGAACCGGAAGTAGACGAGGTTCTGCACCGGCTCCTTGCCGAGGAAGTGGTCGATCCGGAAGATGCGCTCCTCGGCGAAGACCGAGCTGATGATCTCGTTCAGACGGTGAGCGGAAGCGAGGTCACGACCGAACGGCTTCTCCACCACGACGCTTCCGTGCTCCGCGCAGCCGACGCGCGCGAGGTGCTGGGCGACGGTCTCGTACAGCGAAGGCGGGATCGCCAGGTAGTGCAGGGGGCGGCGGCTCTCGCCCAGCGACACCCGCAGGCGGTCGAACGTGTCGCCGTCGGTGTAGTCGCCGTCGACGTAACGCAGCTGCGAGGAGAGCCTCGTGAAGGCGGCCTCGTCGAGCCCGGCCTCGTCGTCGGCGAGCGCCTCGCGCATGTGCGCCACGAACTTCTCGAGGTCCCACCCCGACCGGGCGACGCCGACGACCGGCACGTCGAGCGACCCGTGGCGCACCATGGCCTGCAACGCGGGGATGATCTTCTGCCGCGCGAGGTCGCCGGTGATGCCGAAGATCACGAGGGCGTCGGCGTGCGTGTCGGGCATCGAGCCACCTTACCTGCGTCCGCGGATAGCCTCCGGCGGCGTTCGAGGCGGCCGGGAACGATGGGTGCGATCGATCCGGGGTGCCCGGCCTAGGGAGCCGGTCGGTCCCGGCGCTCGCCGCGGACATGGTCCTCGTCGGTCTCGGTCCAGACCTCGTCCACGTTCTCCACGTTGAACCCGTACTCGAACACCAACGTGCCCCCGTAGGCCGCGCCGAAGAGCACGAGCGCGGCGGCGAGTACCGAGAGCACGAGCCACGCGAGCTGGGTCTGGCCCTCCTCGAAGCTCGGGATACGCAGCAGCAGGTCGGCCAGCGTGATCACCGTGACGGTCACCATGACGGTCGCGTGCCAGTTGATCGTGCGCCAGACCTGCGTGTGCTTCGCCCGACCGATCGGGCCCGACTTCCGGTCACGCGGGATCCCCTTCCACCAGTCGAAGAAGCCCGTGATCGCGGCTCCGAGACCCACGACGAAACCTGCCACCATCACGAACGTGGCTGCGGCGAAGAAGTCGTGGGCCTTGGGGTCGTCGCCGGACGAGACGTAGGAGATCAGATCGAAGACGGCCGCCAGCGAATAGCACACGATCGGGAAGTCGGTGAGCGGCGGATGGAACGGCTTGCCGGTGAACCCCCGAAGGCCGCGGAACCGACGCCCTCTCAGACTCAGCGTCGGTCGGATCGAGTAGATCTTCGGCATGGTTCCTCCTGGTGCTGGCTCGGCCGGGGGTCCCTCGATGACGTGTCATCATGCCATGGGTGCGTTCCGAACCGCAGCGTGCCCGCCGTGAAGCACCCGTCAGCCGGAAGAGGACGACACTGTGACCGCTTCCCCGCCTTGGATGCGGAGAGGTCGCCGGCCGAGAGCCCGTCCCCCGATCACCGCGCCCGCCGCCGTCGGCTGCACGATCATCGACCGCAGTCCGGTCGCGATCACGACCTGCATCGTGCCCGGTTCCGAAAAACGCTTCGGTGTGAGGCCGCCGTAGTAGAAGGCGAGGATCTGGGACGCGGTCCAGCCCTGACGGGCCTTCCCGTACGCGCCCCACTGCACCATGCCCACGCCGTGGCCCCACCCGCGGCCCGTGACGACGAGGCCCCGTGGACCCGCGGCAACGTCGAGCCAGCCCGACGGGATCGTGACCGGGAGTCCGTCGCTCGGGTAGCGCCCGGGGAGCAGGCAGGGTGCCCACGTGTTCACCGCGTCACGCAGGGTCCCGGTGTCGATCGTGCCGGTGCGTCCTCCGCCCTTCAGGCGCACCGTCGATCCGTGCACGGCTGCCGAGGCGATCGCCGTTGTACCCGGCCACTCGCCCGCGGCTCGCAACACGGTCGTAAGGTCGTCCAGCGGGAGGTCCACCTGCCAGCGCGAGAGCGGCGACGCGCCGTCGTGGCGTTCTGTGACCGGACGCAGGTAGGGAAGCGGGGAGCTCCCGAACACCTCGTCGTTGCCGTACGTCCGTCCGTTCGAGGTGGAGTAGTAGACGGTGTCCGCCGGCCGTCCGCCGAAGAGCAGCACCTGACCGCGGGTCTCCCGCACGGCCCGGTACCACCGCGCCATGCCGGGCGGGGTCGGATGCGGGATTCCGCCGTAGACCTGGCAGTCCGCGGTGCCGCAGATCGGGGTGTCGAGCGACTCCCCCTGTTGGCCCGACCATCCGGTCCGGGCGAGCACGTAGCTGCGAGCGGCGACCACCTGGGCCTCGAGCGCGGCCCTCGGCCAGCTCGGGGGCACCTCGGCGATGCCTTCGAGGTACTGCCGGAACGAGATCGTCACGGTCGCGGTGAGCGTGCCGTCGTCGGCGGTCCGCACCGCGAGCGTGCCCGGGTAGTCCCCGTCGAGCGTCGGCCGCTCGGCGTCGACGCACCGCGACGACGTCCACGGGTAGGCGCCCCGGACCCGGAACGAACCTCCCCGCGGGGCTCGGATCGAGACGCGAGGCGCGCTGAGCTCGAGCGCCCCGTCCGCCGACGTCGGCGACGGGGTCTCCGGTTCCCGGGATGGCGCCGGAGACGGGGTCGGCGGCGACGAGCGGGTGCCCGGCTCTGCCGGCGCGGAGGTGCACGAGGACAGCAGAGCGAGACAGACGAGCGCGCACGCCGACGCTCGGGCGGGGACGCGGAACCTCATGCCTGCTCCAGGCTACGCCGGAGCGGTACCCGCCAACACTGCCGCCCCCATCGCCCCCGAGAGGTCGCCGAGGCCGGCCGGCACCATCGTCGGGGGGTCGTGGGTCGCGAAGAGCGACCGCTGCACCTCGGCGGCGATGCGGTCGACGAACGGCTGGCCGAAGCGCTCGGCGAGGCCCCCGCCCACGATCACGGCCTCGACGTCGAGCAGATCCTGCGCCGAGGCCAGCGCGAGACCGAGGGCCCAGACGGCCTGGCCCATCAGGCGCTCGGTCATCGCGTCGCCGTGCTTCAGGGCGCGATCGATGATGCCCGAGGTCATGCGGTCCTTCCCGTGCTCGGCCATCAGGTCGAACAGCACGGTGTGCTGACCCTCGGCGACGAGGCGTTCGGCCTTGGCCTGCATACTGGCGCGCCCCGCGTAGGCCTCGAGGTGCCCGTGGCCGCCACAGCCGCATCGTCGGCCCTCGGGCTTCACGGTCATGTGCCCGATCTCGCCGGCTGCGCCGCGGCCGTGCCACACGGCGCGGTCCAACACGAGCCCGCCGCCGACCCCGGTGCCGACGAAGACGCTGAGGAAGCTCGCGTGCCGCCGCCCGGCTCCACGCTCCAGTTCCCCCAGCGTGGCGACGGTGACGTCGTTGTCGATGCGCACCGGAACGTCGTCCAGGCCCCGGGACACCGTCGGCCCCAGCGGATAGGGCTCGCGCATGCCGACGATGTTCGGGCTGTTCGACACGACGCCCTCGTGCACGTGGCCGGGCGCCCCCATGCCGACCGCGGTGAGTTCCTCGTCGCCGACCTCCGAGGCGGCGACGGCCGATCGCACCGAGTCGACGATCGCGACGGCGACCGCGTCGGCACCGTCCTCCGGGGTCGGGAGCCGTGCGCTGCCGAGCACCTCGCCGTCGCGCACGACGATCGTCTGGATCTTCGTGCCTCCGAGATCGACGCCGGCGACGATCTCGCCGGGTGCCTCGTTCGCGCCGTTCGAGTCCATCGTGGCAAGCCTAGCCACGAAAGCGTGCGGCGTCGGACGCCTCAAGGAGGGGGTTCCCTGGACCGACAACCACTGCGGAGGCGAGCACGTCTCCGGAACACCCGCCGAGGCGCACGCCTCCGTCGACGCCTGAGGAGTCCGAGATGGACACGCTCGACACGCCACACGAGGCGCCCCGTGGCCTCGACACCACTCAGATGGATCTTCCACAGCCCCCGGTCGCGCCGGCGAGCCCTTCGGAGAGCGGAACGACGCATCGGCGAGGCCGGTCGTGGATCGGCTGGGCCGTCGCCGCCGCCCTGTTGCTGGTTGCGATCGCCTCCTCGTGGACCCTGTCGTCGGATCTCTCTTCGGAGCGAGCCTCGGTCGAGTCGCAGGCGGCTGAGATCGAAGGACTCGAGGACGACCTGGCGTCGCTCACCGACGACATCGCCGCGTTGAACGACGAGGCCGGCCGACTGAAGGATGAAGGGGCCGATCTGCGAGGAGCGATCGGTGACTGCCGCGACGCGGCCGCCGGAGGCAAGCGCATGCTGGCATGGTTCGTCAAGGTCGGGTTGGGTCGCGCGTCGTTGTCCGAGGCCAAGGGGGAGTTCCGGGACTACCGGAAGGAACTGCAGGTCTGCACGTCACAGGCGAACTCGAACGGCGTCTTCTGACGCGACCGGTCGGGGATCGATGATGGTAGGGCGTGTACCGATCGGCGTCGCGGCGCTGACGGCCGTCGTCGCGATGGTCGCGGTTGCCGTCGCCGTGCTTTCGCTCGGGAAGGCGAGCCGTCTCGAGCGCGCCCTCGATGATCTCCGGGTGCGACCGAGCGGGTCGCCCGCGGTCGATGCGTTCGACCCTGCCCGTGTGGCCGAGATCGGGGCGGCGTCCTCGGTGACCGTGTTCAGTGGCAGCGGTCTCGGCACCGGGTTCGCCTTCGCCGCCGGCGATGACGGCGGGAGCATCGTCGTGACGAACTTCCACGTCGTCGAGAAGGGTCGCTCCCAGCCGTTCCGGACCGTGCAGGTGCATGTGGGCGACGAACACCTCGCCGCGCACCCCTATCGTTGGGACGCCGACCTCGACATCGCGTTGCTCGACGTCGAGGTGCAGATGCCCATCCTCGAGAGCGCATACTTCGGCGACGTGCCGCCCACGGTCGGCGATCCTGTGCTCGCGTTCGGAAGCCCGGAGGGTCTCCAGGACACCGCCACGGTCGGCATCATCTCGGCGATCCGATCCACGTGGTTGCAGACCGACGCGCAGATCAACCAGGGGAACTCGGGCGGGCCACTCCTCGATCGCGACGGACGGGTGCTCGGCATCACCTCGCTGGGAGTCGGCCGTGGCTCGGGTCTCGGGTTCGCGATCGACATCCGGCAGGTCTGCGAGCTCGACGCAACCCTCGCGTGCGAACCGTCGGCGTGACCCGAGCCGGCTGACCCGGGCGTCGGCGCTCGAGCGCGCGAAGCCAGGAAACCGATCAGCCCGGGACCGGTTCCTCGCTCAGTAGTCGCCGCGCCGCCGCATCGCGCGCGGCCGGCCGTCGGGGTCGACGACCGTGCGGTAGATCGGCCTGGCCCACCAACGCTCCCACCACGCCACGGCGGGAAGCCGATGGTTGCGCAGCCGCCCGACGGGACGGGGACCGCGGCGGCCGGCGGCGTGCCACGCATCGAGTTCATCCGCCGCCCGCCGAGCCCGTTCGAACGCCTGAGCCGGATCGACGAGCCTCGAGCCGTCGGGATCGCCCAGGTGTTCGCCCATCAGGGTCAAGCGCAGATCGCGCGCGAAGACGCGCGCACCGTCGCCCAGACCCGCCGGGTCCGCCGGTTCGCGGAGGTCGCGGTCGCCGTCGAGGATCGCGCACGACAACTCGGAATCGTGCGTCCACGACCGGCGGTTCAGGTTGTCCGATCCCACGGCCGCCCACGTGTCGTCGACGACCACGGTCTTCGCGTGCACGTAGATCGGCGTGCTCTCCTCGTTCTCGAGGTCGAAGATCGCGAACCGGTCGCGTCCGAAGGCGTCGAGACGATCGACGAGCTCGAGCTGGGCGAGCCGGTGAGGGGGGCCGGAGAGCGGGCCGTTGCGGTCGGGCACGCGGGGCACGACGACGATGAGTTTCAGGGTCGGGGTGCGTTCCATCGCGTCGGCGAACAGGGAGCCGACGTCGCTCGACCACAGGTACTGATCCTCCACGTAGATCAGCGAGCGAGCGCGCTCGAACGCCTTGCGGTAAGCGCGGACGACGCTCCGCTCGCCCTGGGGCGCGAAGGGATAGGGCGGACGCAGGGCGGGGTAGGTGCGCAACACCTGCACCGCGATATCGCCCGCGGGCGGCGGGTCGGCCGGGGTCTCCGGCATCACGGCATGACGTGAAGGCTGGTCCGCGGCGCGCGAGACCGCCGAGCGCACCGGGCCGCGGTGCCCCTCGAACGGCGTGCGATCGTTCCATCGCTCACGGAAGGTGTGGTCGAGATCGCCCACGGCGGGTCCTCGCACCGCGATCTGCAGGTCGTGCCAGGGGGGCCGCTCTCCGTAGCTGTCGTCGAGATCCTCGGGCTGGGGGTCGCCCCGATGCTCGTAGTCGTCGCGACGCCCGTGACACAGATCGATGCCGCCCATGAACGCGACGTCACGCGAGGGATCGCTCGGACGCCGGATCAGCACCAGCTTCTGATGGTGCGATCCGGCGCTGCGCACGCGCTGGTCGAGCGCGATCTCGCCGCCGGCGGCGTTGACCGCACGGGCCAATTCCACGTGGTGCTCCATGTGGAAGCCCGTGAACTTCGGATGCGATCGCCAGACGAGGCCACGCACCTCGACCCCACGCCGCGCGAGGTCGCAGAGCACGTCGGCGAGGGTCTGCCCGTCGACCAGCCGCTCCTCGGGGTCGCCTCGCCAGTCGGTGAACGACACCGTGTCGCCCCGCTGCGTCTCGCACAAGGCTCGGTACAGCGCCTCGAAGTACGGGCCACCGTGGACCAACGCCTCGACCGCGTTCCCGGTCGTCCATGCACGTCCGTCGCGCCGCCGATCGTCGATCGAGGTCGCAGGGTTCCCGCGCTCGGCGGGGGTGAGGAACCACTCGTTCTGCTTCTGCGCGTTCCTCGGCATGGCGTCGAAGCCTACCGCGCCGGGCCTGGGTGAGGTTTCCGAGGCACGCCCGGCGGGAAGAAGCCAGGGTGACGCGCGAGAGCGCAGGAAGGAGGTCCCTGTGGACACCGACACGAACATCTGGAGCTACTCACGGGAGTACGTGAGCGAACCGCTCGACGTCGAGGGCTTCAAGGTCGAGGCGACCGACGGTGACATCGGCAGGATCGACGAGGCCACCTACGAGGTCGGAGCGTCCTACGTCGTGGTCGACACCGGCCCGTGGATCTTCGGGCGCAAGGTCGTCCTCCCGGCCGGCGCGATCGAGACGATCGATCTCGACAACCAGAAGGTCGTCGTGCGCCTCACGAAGGACCAGATCAAGGGCTCGCCCGAGCTCGACGAGGCCACGGACTATCGGTCCGACGAGTACCGATCGAGCCTCGGCAGCTACTACGACCCGTACGTCCGGCTCTGACCCGGGGAAGGGTTGAGCCGAACCCGGAAGGGGCCGCGTCCACGCGGCCCCTTTCGCGCTGCTAGACCGGTTGCCAGTCCGGGAAGAAGTCGATACGCCCGAACGTCTTCTGCACCCGCACGGTCCCGTCGTCGCGCATCACCCAGACGCCGATGCGGCCGTCGTTTCCCACCCGGTTGAACGCGATCCGTCGGCCGTTCGGCGCGAAGGTCGGGGCGAACTCGTCCTGACGGGTGTCGGTCAGGGCGACCGCGTTCCCGCCGTCGGCGTCCATCACCCAGACGTTGCCGTTCCTCGAGAAGGTGATGCGCCCCCCGTCGGGCGCCCAATCCGGGCGCTCGTCGATCTTCGGCCCCGAGGTGAGCGGCGTCGGGCTGCCCCCGTCGGCGTCCATCACCCAGATGTCGTCTGGCGCGGCCCGGTTGCTCGTGAACGCGATCGACGCGCCGTCGGGCGACCATTCCGGGAACGCGTCGAACCCCACCGTCGACGTGAGCCGGGTCTGGTTCGAGCCGTCGGCGTCCATCACCCAGATGTCCTGGAAGGAGTCCAGGGCGTTGGATGTGTACGCGATCGCCGAACCATCGGGCGACCAGGTCGGCCAGGTCTCCTGCACATCCGGCGTCGACGTGAGTCGCGTGACTTCGCTGCCGTCGGCGTCCATCGCGAAGATGTCGCAGTTCCCGGTCTTGGTGCCCACGCAGCGCACGTAAGCGACGCGCGTGCCGGCCGCGTTCCAGTCGGGCATCGACTCCGTACGGTTGGGGGTGTCCGTGAGCCGTCGCGTGCCGGTCACGCCGGGAGCGACCACCCAGATGTCGACCTGCTGCCGTGACGACCGGCCGAACGCGATGTCGCCGTTGCCACCCGGGAAGGCGGCGAACGCCGTGGCCGTCGGCACCGCCGCGAACGCCAGGGTTGCAAGCAGGAAGCTGCATGCTGCCTTCGTCATGTCCGCACGATACCCTGGGGGCGGTTCCCGGGGTCAGTCGGTCGACGCGATCCCGTGGAAGAACTCGCGACCCGTGGTACAGACGTCGGCGCGCCATCCGAGGCCGGCGAGTCGTTCCTCGAGCTCCTCCGGCGCGTAGTACACCTTCACGATCGTGTACTCCCGCCCGTCCGTGAGCTGCCGCCTGAGCGCGAACCCGGGGCCGTCGTGCACGGTGTCCCCGATCGTCGACGCTCGGTGTTCGGCACCCGCGAGATCGTCGCAGAAGAACGCGCGACCGCCGGGCGCGAGCCACCCGGCGAGCCGATGCCAGAACTCGTCGAACCGTTCGGGCAGCACGTGGGAGATCAGGAACGCGAAGACGATCGCGTCGAAGCGCACGCCTTCGGGCGGTTCCCACTCGAACAGATCGGCCTGCACGTACTCGATGTGGTCGTCGCCGAGCCGGTCACGATTGATCGCGAGGGCGGAGGCCGCGGCATCGATCGCGATCAACCGCGTCGCGTGCGGGGCGATGTGACGCGTGAACAGGCCCGTCCCCGCGGCCAGCTCGAGCACGCCCCCCGAGGGCGCGAAGTCGTCGAGCGCGGCTTCCAGCTTGGCCGTCTCCTCGAACCAGCGATGGTTCGCCTCCGGACCCAGGTCGTAGATGCCACGCCGGTACCAGACGTCGTCGTATTCGGGAGCCCGGTCCTCGTAGTAGCGGCTCTGCTCCCGCAAGATCCCATCGATATCACTCGTCATGTGCCGCCGCAAGGGTACCGCGCGGGTCGGAACCATGGCGCCGCAATGGTTCACGGTGGCTCGACGGGTGGGATCGTGCCGGTTGCAGCGGCACGAGTGTCGCGCTGATCATGCGCCGCCCTTCGGGACGATCTCGTAGACCTTGATCGGACGGCTGATCCCCTTCAGCTCGATCTCGTCGACGAGCCTCCCGTCCACGAGGTGTTCGACCGCGACCATCGTCCGCTCGGTCACGAGGATCTGCCGCGCGCTCGCCTTGTCGGCGAGTCGCGACGCCAGGTTCACCTGGTTGCCGAGCACGGTGTAGTCGGTACGAGCGGGCGAGCCGATGTCGCCGACCGTCACCCACCCGGTCGCGATGCCGATGCCGATCTCGAAGACCTGGTCGTATCGCCGGTACCAGTGGTCCTCGAGGGCACGCATGCGCTCGAGCATCTCCAGCGCCATGCTCACCGCCCGCTCGGCGTGGTCGTCCTGCGGGATCGGGTCCCCGAAGAAGACCATCACCGCGTCGCCGACGTACTTGTCGAGCGTGCCGCCGTGCTTGAACACGATCTCGGTCATCTCCGAGAAGTACTCGTTGAGCTCATTGACGAGCTCTTCGGGCTCCATCTGCTCCGCGGCCGCCGTGAACCCGCGTACGTCGGAGAAGAAGGTGGTGAGGAACTTCCGGCTCGGGCCCAACGTGACGTCCCGCGAGCCGGACACGATCGAGTCGGCGAGCTTGGGCGAGAGGTAGCGGCGCAGCCGCGACGTGCGTTCCAACTCGGCCACCTTGGTCTCCACCGTCTGTTGCAGGTTGTCGTTCAGCTCCTGCAGGTCCCGGTACAGGGTCGAGAGGTGCCCCGTGGTGCGGTTGAGGTTCCGCGTGAGGTTTCCGAACTCGTCGCGGTTGGGCACGTCGACCCGGGTCTCGAAGTCACCCTCGGCGATCTGCTCGAGGGCCGCGTCGACGCGGCGCACCGGTCGGATCAGCGACCACGACAGGATCGCCCCGAGCGTCAGGGCGATGAGCAGGCTGACTCCCGAGAAGCCGGCGACGGCGATCGTCAAGAACCGGCGGTTCGAGGCGAACGACTCCGTCTCCGCGGAGACGAGTCCCTCGGAATCCGTGATGAGCGTGCCCAGGTGGGCCTCGAGGGCGTGCGAGATCTCGTGTTCCTGGTCGATGTGCAGCGCGAGGGCCTCGTCGATCTGATCCTGGTTGTACAGCTCGGTGACGGCGTCGCTCGAGGCCGCATAGGTCTCGTTCGTCGCCTCGATCTCGTCGAGCAGCGACGCCTCGCTGGCGGCGCCGTTCGCTCGGATGTCGCTGAAGTCCTCCGCGAAGGCGTTCTTCGCCGCGTAGATCTTCGGCGTCCAGGTCGGATCGTTCAGCTTCAGGAGCGCCATCGCCCGGTAGTGGCTCTGTGCGGTGACCCCGTAGATCATGTCGCGCGCCTGGCTCGCCTGGTGATTCAGCGCGTTCAGGGTCTCGACCTGGTCGTTGAGTCGACCCAGGACGGCGACGCTGAGCAGGCCCATCGAGAGCAGGAGAAGGGAGATCAGCAGGAACCCCGACAGGAGCTTGCGGTGCACCGTCGCTCGTATGCCGGCGACCCAGTCGACGAACGGACGCAGGAACTTGGGCAGCGGTCCGAGGTCGTCGCTCGTATCGAGCCGTATGCGGTCAGCAGCGTCGATCGCCATGTGGCCCCCCCGTTGGATCCGATAGGTGGATCCTCAGGATGCACCGATGCGGCCGCGGGGGGAAGTCGGTCGCGCTGTGTTGAGACGGGGAAGCCTCGGGCGACCTCCTTCCGAATCCGACCGGAGGATAGGGTTCGGTTCGTGGGCATCGATGGAGCCAGGCGGGTCGCGATCGCCATCGCGGTGGCCGTGGTCGCGTTCGCCGCGGGCACGCTCGTCGGGAACGAACCCGAGACGCCGGCGACCGAGACCGTGGCGTCTCCTTCCTCGACCCGGACCGCGACCGGCCCAGACGCGCGGCTCGTGATCCCGCTCGAGATGGAGCCCTACGATTATCGGAATGCTCCGCCCCGCGAGGCCACGCCGGTGGACGGCTTCTACATGCGGATCTTCACGATCGAGGAGATGGGCGGGCCAGAGCTCGGGATGCCCTATCACTGCCTGCGCTGCGTGCCCTACAGCGTGGATGCCGGCGTGCAGACCCTGCTGCTGCACCAGGGCCGCTTCTACCTGGAGCACCAGCTGAACGAGTTCCGTGCGCTGGGGCACTACGTCGTCGACGGCGACCGCATCGCGTTCTTCAACGACGTGAACTGCTCGCAGACGCGCGGAGAGTACACGTGGAACCTCGAGCACCGGCGTCTGAGCTTCGAGGTGATCGACGACCCGTGCCCGTTCGTCGACGAGCGCTCCCACGACCTCACGCTCGAGCCTTGGTCACGTATCGACGTCTGCTACACGGGCATCAAGGATTGGTACCCGGTGCGCGTTGGCTGCAAGGGCGTCTGACTCGCTCTCCTTCGTCGACGTACCGTGGAGAGGATGGACGACTTCCCTGAATGCCCGTGTCGCGGGTATCGCGAATGCCCGATGTGTCACGACATCCGGCCGTGCGGCCACTTCGGGAAGAGTCGCTGGTGCCCGCCGTGCCAGCGTCTGCGCAAACAAGGGATGCGTCCTCGCGCGAGGCGGGCCGCTCCGATGCCCGCCGGCCGCATCTGCGCCGGCGAAGGCTGCGAGACGCGGCTCAGCGTGTACAACCGCGAGTCGTACTGCTCAGTGTGCGCGTAGGGCTACGCGACAACGGTCTCGCAGCCGATCGTGTCGTCGCGCCCGTCGATCGCACAGGCGTCGTTGCCGGGGCCGGCGCGCAGCACGTCCCTCGCGTCCGTCCCGTCGATGCCATCGAGGAAGTCCGGTCCTCGCTGTCCCCGCATGATGTCCCTCCCGAGCCCGCCGACGAGCCGATCTTCGCCCGGGCCTCCGCGGATCCTGTCGGCGCCGACGCCACCCTCGATCAGGTCCTCCCCGTTGCCACCCATGATCCGGTCCAGGCCGGGGCCGCCGAGGATCTCGTCGCCGCCGGCGTATCCCCAGATCGTGTCGTCGCCGCCCCTGCCGCAGATCACCTCGCTCCGCGCGGTGCCGACGAGGCGGTCGGCGGCGGGGGTGCCCTCGATGTCGCACCGCCCAACCGTGGAACCGGTCGCCGGGCTGAGGACGATCCCGCACAGGGCCATGACCGCCACCGCGAACGCCGATGCTCGACTCGCTCGCCCTGGCCCGTGCGCTCGCATGTGTGCATCATCGCAGGGGTTGACGGAATGTGCTACTTGTTCGGGTTCGCGGTCGCGGTGCTCTTCGTTCAGCTCGAGGATCGATCCCTGGATCCGCTGGCTCAGTTCCCCGCAGACTCCCCAGGTCCGCATTGCTCCCTCCGTCGCGATCGCCCGACGCGGAAGCAGGCGACCGGTCGCTACGCGCTCTTCGTCGAGGGCCCACCGAGGTAGGCCTCGATCACGGCCGGGTCCTCCGCGATCTCGCGCGGCAGGCCCAGGGCGATCGTGCGTCCCTGATCGAGGACCTGGATGCGGTCGCACAGCTTCATGATCAGCCGCAGGTCGTGATCGACGACGACGACTGAGCAGTCGAGGCTCGACCGGATGCGCCGGATGTTCTCGAGCAGCTCGTCCGATTCCGTCTCGTTCATGCCTGCCGCGGGCTCGTCCAGCAGGATGAGCGACGGGCGGCGCACCACGGCCCTCGCGATCTCGAGGCGACGTTGCACGCCGTACGGCAGGTTCACGGCCTTCTCGCCTTCGACCGTTCTGAGGCCGAACCAGGCGAGCACGTCGTCGACGGCCGACGCGTCGGTGCCGGGCGAGGAGGCTGCCTCCACGTTCTCCCGCACGGTGAGCTGCCCGAAGAGCCTGATGTTCTGGAATGTGCGCGCCAATCCGAGGTCGGCGACCTGGTGGGGCCTGCGCCCGGCGATCGTGTTCCCGTCGAACGAGATGTCGCCGTCGGAGGGCACGTATATACCCGAGATCACGTTCAGCAACGTGGTCTTGCCTGAGCCGTTGGGTCCGATCAGCCCGAGGATCTCCCCCCGCCGCACCTCGATGTCGACGCCGGCCAATGCGGTCACCCCCTCGAAGTGCTTCGCGACCCTCGCGCCCCGCAGCACAGCCGGCGCGGGCTCGGCCGCCGACGGCTCGAGCATCGTCGTCGCGGCCTCCGCTCGCACCGGGGCGGGTTCCTCGGCCGGAGCTCTGCGTGAACGTCGCTCGGTCGGGGTGAGCCGTCGCAGGAGGTCGTCGATCTCCCATCGGTCGAAGATGCCCTCCGGCCGCAGGGTCAGCGTGACGATGATCAACAGGGCGATCGCGAACTGCACCGTCCCCGTCAGGCGGGGCAGCTCCCACGGACCGATCGCGACGCCCTGCTCCACGCGGGCGAGGGTGTCCGTCAGGAACGTGATGATCGCCGCCCCGGCCACGGCGCCGGTGAGCGACGTACGGCCGCCGATCACGAGCATCGCCAGCAGCGCGAACGTGATCGAGAAGTAGAACTGGTTCGCGTTGAACGCGATCACGCTCTGGGCCCAGAGCGATCCCGCCGCTCCCATCATCGCGGCGCTCAGCAGCCACCCGCCGTACCGGGTGCGCACGACGTTCGTACCGACCGATGCCGAAGAGAGCGGGTCCTCCCGGGTCGCCCTCAAGCGCAGTCCGGCTCCGGATTCCTTGTAGAGGCGTCCGAGCAGCAGGAACACGATGGCAGCCACGGTTGCCACACCGAGCGTGGTCCGCACCGGGATCCCCGCCAGGCCGAGCGATCCACGCGTGAACGTCGTCGCGTTCTGGAAGAACGTGTGCACCATCACCAGCAGCGCCAGCGTGGCCATCGCCATCGTCGATTCGGTCATGCGGATGATGGCGCCGCCGAAGATCGCCGCCACGACGAACGCGGCCAAGGCCGACAGCGCGATCGCGGGGACAAGCCCGAGGTCGGTGGTCGCGAGCGTCGATGGCAACTCGGGCAGTTGCGCGTCCTTGATCACGGAGGGGATCGTGACGAGGGCGGTCGTGTACGCGCCGACGCCCATGAACGCCACGTGTCCGAACGAGACGATGCCACTGTTGCCGATGAACGTCTGGATCGAGACGACGAGCATCACGTTGACGAGGAACATCACGAACGTTCGGCTCGACGACGAGGATCCGAACCACTGCACGAGCGCCATGCCACCGATCAGCAGCAACGAGATCATCGCCGTCCCCCAGAGTGCCGGCCGAAGGCGGTTCCCTGGGATCGGCCCTCTCATACGGCCTCCACCCGCTGCCCGAAGAGCCCTTGCGGCCGCACGTACAGGATCGCGACCACGATCAGCAGCGCGGTGGCCTGGGCGTACGGCAGAAGGGAGCTCGGCAGCAGCGCCTGGAGGAAGACCTCGAGGGTCCCGAGGAAGAACCCTCCGAGCACGGCGCCCCGGAGGTTGCCCAAGCCTCCGATCACCGAGGCGATGAATGCCTGGATCACCGGGACGAAGCCGGTCGCGGGGTTCACCGATGTGGTCCGGGCGATCCAGAGCACGCCGGCGATGCCTGCCAGCAGTCCCGAGATCAGGAACGCCAGTGAGATCACGCGGTTGGCGCGCACACCCAGCAGACGGGCGGTCGTGAAGTCCTGCGACGCCGCGCGCATCGCGAGCCCGGACCGTGACCGGCGCATGAACGTCGTGAGGGCCAGGAGCGAGATCGCGCCGATCGAGGCCGTGATGATCGAGAGTACGCTGATCCGCACCGGTCCGAGCTGTACGGCCTCGTCGAACAGCTCCGGTACCGGGATGCCGCGCGAGCGCACCGACACGGCCTGACGGAACGCGCCCTGGATCAGCTGCGCCACCGCGAACGACGTGAAGAGCAACGAAACGAAGCTCGCGTTGCGCAACGGCCGGAACGCGATCAACTCCATCAGCACCGAGGAGACGCCGGCCGCGATCACCCCGACCAGGGCGACCACGAAGAACGGCGCGCCGAGATAGGTGGCGGCGAGCATCGAGTAGCCGGTGATCGTGACGAGCTCGCCGTAGGCGAAGTTCAGCATGCCCAGCACGCCGTAGACCATCGAGAGTCCGAGTGCGAGCAACGCGTAGATGCTGCCGAGCGACAATGCGTTGACGAGCTGCTGGACGAACTCAGAGGGACTCACGGCGTCACCTCACCCCGCCTGACTGATGCCCAGGTACGACCGTTCCAGCTCACCTTCGACGAGCTGGTCGGTCGGGCCGGACGCGACGACCGAGCCCACCGAGAGCACGTATGCCCGATCGGCGATCTCGAGCGCACGGTGCACGTTCTGTTCCACGAGCAGCACGGTGACGCCCTCGGCTCGCAGTTGCTGGATCAGCTCGAAGATGCGGTCCACGAAGATCGGCGCCAGGCCGAGCGACGGCTCGTCGAGGAGCAGCATGCTCGGACGCGACATCAATGCCCGGGCGATCGCGAGCTGCTGTTGCTCACCTCCCGAGAGTGTGCCCGCGAGCTGCCTTGCGCGCTCCCCGAGGATCGGGAACCTGGCGAGCCATCGATCCGTATCGGCCCGCATCGCATCGTGGTCGGTGCGGGCGATGCCGCCGATCGTGAGATTCTCCTCGACCGTGAGGCTGGGGAAGACGTGTCGACCCTCGGGGACGAGCGCGACACCGCGGCGGAGCACCGCCTCGGGCACGAGGCCGGTCAGCGCGGCTCCGTCGAAGACGACCGAGCCGTGCTGGGGCTTCAGGGCTCCCGCGAGCGTGCGCAGCAGGGTCGTCTTGCCGGCGCCGTTCGGCCCGAGCGCCGCGACGATCTCGCCGGGTCCCACGTCGAGTGAGACGTCGCGGATCGCGACCACGGCGCCGTAGGCCACGGTGAGTCCTTCGACGACGAGCAGGGGGGGACCCCCCTCCGCGGGCTCGGTCCGGTCTTCCCCTCGGTCGTCCGACACGCCTAGACCGGCGGCACGTAGTTCGGGAAGTCCGGCTGCTCGAGGCAGGTGAACTCGGTGCCGTCCATCTGGATCAGGGCCGCCGGCTTGTTCGCACGCCTCGTCTCCTGGTCCATCACGACCTGTCCCGAGATGCCCGTGAAGTCGGTCTGCGCGAGCTGCTCGATGATCGCGGCGGGCTCGGCACTGCCGGCCGTCTCGATCGCGTCGGCCACGAGGTTGACCTCGTCGTACCCGATCACCGCCACGTACGAGCTCGGGTCGGATCCGTTGGCCGTGTTGTAGTCGTCGTAGAACGCCTGCACCTCGGGGTCACCCTCGGCCGTGCAGACCGAGTTCGAGAACGTGAGGCCGTCGATCGCCTTGGCTCCGGCGTCGAGCAGCGCGGCGTCGGCGTTCCCGTCGGTCGAGAGCACAGGCATCGTGAGCCCTGCCTGGCGGAGCTGCCGCAGGAACACCGCGCTGTCCGGCAGGAACATCGGCGTGAAGACCGCGTCGGGAGCCGGGTCGACGTTGGCGAGCTTGGTGACGACCGCCGAGTAGTCGCCCGCGCCGATCTTGTACTGGTCGGTGCCGACGACGGTGCCCCCGCCGTTCTCGAACGCATCCGAGAAGAAGACCGGCAGATCCTTGGTGTACGGGATCTCGTTCGAGCCGATCACGTAGGCCGTCTCGTACCCCTCCGCGAGCGCGTACTCCGCCAGCACGGCCGCCTGGATGTTGTCGCTCATCACGAGCTGGTACGCGCATGCGCCCATGTCGCCGACGAGCGTCGGCGCCGTGCCGAGTCCGGTCGAGATCGGGGTGCCGGCGGCGCACGCGACCGACCCCTCGGCGAGGATGCCGTCGCCCACCGTGCCGATCAGATAGACGGCGCCGTCGTCGATCAGCTGCTGGGTGACCTTGGCCGCCTCAGCCACGTCGTTGCGCATGTCGACCGTCTGGAGCTCGAGCGGACGTCCGAGCACGCCGCCGGTCTCGTTGATCTGGTCGACCGCGAACTGCGCGCCTTCCTGCATTGGAGAGTCGTAGTAGGCCCAGTCGGTCGTGAGGTCGGCAGGGAAGCCGATCACGATCGGATCGCCGGAGGCTTCACCGCTCGCGCTGGCACCTCCACCGTTGTCGCCTCCCTCGTCGGAGGTGCTGCAGGCGGCACCCACCAGACAGAGCACGAACACGAGCGCGACCGATCTCCGAAGCATCCCCCAACCTCCCGGTGCCGACTATCGGGCATTCGTACGCTGGGTTCAGGAACCTGTCAAGCTCGTTACCGCCTTCCCCTTACTTGACGAATGCGTAAGAATCCTGACCCTCGAGGGGAGGGGCCACGCACACCAGCGAGACGATCGGCGAGGAGGTCCGCGAGCGCCTCGGTGAGATGACGCCGGCCGAGCGTCGCGTCGCGCGCACGCTCTTGGCGACGTACCCGACAGCGGGCTTGGAGAGCCTGCCGCAGCTTGCCGAAGGCGCGGGCGTCACCGGGCCGACCGTGCTTCGTTTCGTCCGGAAGATCGGGTTCGAGGGGTATCCGGACTTCCAACGATCGCTCCGCAAGGAGGTGCAGGCGCGTACGGAGGGTCTGTCCTCCCTGTACGAGACCCGGGGGGGTACCCAGGACGACGAGGTCCTCCGCCGAACCCAACACGCCTTCACCCACGCGCTCGACGCCACGCTGACCTCGACCTCGCTCGAGGAGGACCTCGCCCACGTCGTCGCGTTGCTGAGCGATCGGAAGCGTCGCCTCTGGTTCGTCGGCGGCAGGTTCAGTCAGCTCGTGGCGAGCTACCTGTGCCTGCAGCTTCGCATGCTCCGGCCTGGCTGCTCGATGGTGGGAGAGGAACCGGACCGCCGGGTACTCGACAGCATGGAGCTCTCACGCCGCGATGTGCTCTGCCTCTTCGACTACCGAAGGTATCAGCGCGACACGATCGCCTCGGGCACGATCGCGGCCGAGCGGGGAGCTGTCGTCATCGTCTTTACCGACCCGTGGCTCTCGCCGGCGGTCGAGGCGGCTCGTCATGTGCTGATCTCGCATGCCGATTCCGCCTCGCCGTTCGATTCCTTGTTGGGGGCGTTCGCACTCACCGAATTGATCGCGGCCAAGGTCGTGGTTGCGCTCGGCGATGAAGGGCAGGCGCGGGTTGCGGAGCTCGAGGCCGCCCACGGGCGGGTGGACGATCCCATGGCCGCCGAGGGAGGAAGCGTGAAGACGGGGTGAACCGGACGACCGACCCCCGCCACCCGACCGACGCCGCAAGCGTTCAGGCTCGGCTCGAGGAAGCCGGGGTCGCCGCGGTCGTGCTCGGGTTCGTCGACCCATCGATGATCGTGCGCGCGAAGACCGTGCCGATCGCCCGTTTCGTTGACGTCGCCACCTCGGGCGCCGGGCTGTCGACGTTGTTCAACGTGGCGATGTCGAACGATCAGTTCGCACTGCTATCCGGCTACATCGACGGGCCGAGCGGTGACCTTCGGCTGCGACCCGACCCGGCCGCCACCGTGCCGCTCGCCGCCTTGCCCGGGTGGGCGTGGGCGCCGGTCGATCAGTACACGCAAGAGGGCGAGCCCTATCCCGGATGCCCCCGGGCGTTTGCGCGGCGCATGGCGGACGCCCTCACCCAGCGGGGGCTCTCGGTCGACGCGGTCTTCGAGTTCGAGTTCTCGGTCGGGACGCGAGGTGATGGCGGAGACTTCGTTCCCGCCCATGACGGACCCGGCTACAGCGACATCGCGCTCATCCGCAACCACGACTTCGCGCTCGACCTGGTGACCACGATGGAGGCGCAGCGGCTCGGGCTGCAGCAACTGCACCCCGAGTACGCCGACGGCCAGTTCGAGTTGTCGATCGCTCCGCGCGACCCCGTGGCCGCGGCCGATGCCGCGATGGTGGTTCGCCAGACCGTCCGCGCCGTTGCCCGGAGGCACGGTCTCGAGACGTCCTTCGCCCCCCAGGTCGGCCCGGACACGGGCAACGGCGCCCATGTGCACCTCAGCCTCTGGAAGGGTGATCGCAACCTGCTCTCGGGCGGCGAAGGTCCGGCGGGCATGCACGGGCGAGGCGAGGCTTTCGTGGCAGGGATCCTGCATGCGCTGCCGGCGCTCGTCGCCGTGACCGTGCCGACCTGCCTCGGCTACCAGCGGCTGCAGCCTCACCATTGGTCGGGAGCGATGCAATGCTGGGGCACGGAGAACCGAGAGGCCGCCCTGCGGTTCATCGCCGGTACGACCGAGGCGACCGCGGGGGCGGCGAACGTCGAGGTCAAACCGGTCGACGGCACCGCCAACCCGTACCTGGCGGTCGGTGCGCTCCTCGCGGCGGCCATGCACGGGCTCGATGAGGGTGATCGCCTGCCGCCATCGACCGAGGAAGACCCCGACGGGCTCCCCGACCAGGTCAAGGCGGAACGAGGGGTTCGACAACTCCCGGCCTCGCTGTCGGAGGCCGCGGCGGAGCTCGCCGGTTCGTCGGTGCTGCGCGAGGCGATGGGGGACTTCCTGTTCGAGACGTTCCTCGCGACCCGGCGTGGGGAGGTCGAGCAGTACGCAGGGTTCGACGACGACGAGCTGATCCGCCGCCTGCGTTGGCGGTTCTGAGCGGGACCCCGGTCCCAGGAAGTGAGCGCGATCATGGCACGAGTGGACCTCGCCGGCGCCGACGTGATCGACGCGCACTGCCATCCGTTCCGGAGCCAGGACCTGCTCGACCGTGAGCCCAGGACCTTCGAGACGCGGTGCATGTTCCTCGGTACCGCTCTGCTCTCTTCGAACCACGCGAACCTCGAGGCGGCGGCGTTCGTGGAGGAGATGACCGACTCAACGATGTTCGGGTTGGCGCTTCGCCGGTGGATCGCGAGGCACCTCGGCTGCGAGCCCACGAAGGAGGCGGTCGTTGCCGCACGCGACGCAGCACTTCGCGCAGATCCGCCTGGCTACGTGCGCGGGTTGCTGGAGTCCGAGGACATCGTCGCAGTGGTCGCGGACGAAGGATATCCACAGCCGACGATCACGCGCGAGGAGTTCGAGTCGGCGCTCGGCGGCGTGCCGGTGCACCGCGTGGGCCGAATCGAGCCCTGGATCGTCGAAGCCAGGGAGGAGGGTTCGTTCGACGGAACGGTGCAGCGCTTCGAGGAGATCGCGAACATCGCGGCGGACGATTCGCGCTTGATCGGATTCAAGACGATCATCGCCTACCGCACCGGCCTGGACATCACCGACCCGTCAACGGGCGATGCAGGAGCGGCATACGAACGCTGGCGCGCCGACGGCTGGCGTGAGACCCGGGACAACGCCAAGGCGGTTCGCGACTTCCTGCTCCGGCGGGCGTTCGTGATCGCGAAGGAGCGTGACCGCGTGTTCCACGTCCACGTGGGGGCGGGTGATCCCGACGTGAACCTCACGCACGCGAAGCCACAGGATGCGTTCTCCTTCTTCGTCGAGCACCAGGACCAGCCGATCCTGATGATCCATTCCGGCTGGCCCTGGGTCGCCGAGGCGACCTATATCCCCACCGTGCTGCCGAACGTCTACATGGACCTCTCAGAGCTGGTGCCGTGGGGGTGGGGCCAGATCGACTGGTCCCTCGAGATGATCCTCGGCTCGGTGCCGGCGGCGAAGGTCGTGCACGGGTGCGACGAGTCGTCGGAACCCGAGATGTTTCCGGTCTCCGCACGCCTGGTGAGGGAAGCGCTCGAGCGCGTGCTCGGCTCGTTCGTCGATCGTGACTTCCTCTCCGTCGACGACGCTGAGTCGATCGGCCGGGGCGTGCTCGCGGGCAACGTGCGGACGTTGCACGGCATCTGATGGCCGGTTCATACCACGCGATCGTCGTCGGCGGCGGGCACAACGGGCTCGTGGCGGGTGCCTACCTCGCGAAGGCGGGTGCTCAGACCGTCGTGTTGGAAGCGCGCTCGAAGGTCGGCGGTGCGGTCGACACGAGCGCGCCGTTCCCCAACCACCCCGAGATCAGCGTCTCGACCTACTCGTACGTGATGTCGCTGATGCCGGCGTTCATCATCGAGGAGCTCGGGCTCACGCGGCACGGCTACCACGTGACACCGTTCGGGCCGTACTACCAGGCCTTCCCCGACGGACGTTCCATCAGCATCTACGGCGACGATGCCGAGAAGACGTACGCCTCGGTCGCTCGCTTCTCCGTCAAGGACGCCGAGACGCTCCCCGAGTACGAAGCGTGGATACACGGCATCACCGAGGTGGTCGGGCCGCTGCTGCATCGGGTGCCGCCCAACGTGGGGTCGATGTCGTTCGGCGACCTCCTGGCCCAGTCGAAGGCTGGGTGGACGATGCGTCAGCTCGGAACCCGTGGCATCGCCGACGCGACGCGCCTGTTCACGATGAGCCTCTCCGAGTTGCTGGATCGATGGTTCGAGTCCGAGCAGATGAAGACGATCATGATGGTCGACGGCCTGATCGGACAGTGGTCCGGGCCCGACGAGCCGGGCACCGCCTACGTGCTGCTGCACCACGCGATCGGCGGCGTCGGCGGCGGGGAGAGTCACACCGTCAACTGGGGCTTCCCCCGCGGCGGCATGGGCTCGGTGGCCGACGCGATGCGCGACGCCGCGACGTCCTACGGCTGCGAGATCAGGACCGAGGCGCGAGTCCGGCGGATCCTCGTGGAGGACGGTCGGGCGGTCGGGGTGGCGCTGGAGTCGGGGGAGGAGCTCCGCGCGCCGATCGTCGTGAGCTGTATCCATCCGAAGATCGCGTTCCTCGAGTTGATCGAACGGGCCCAGCTTCCCGAGGATTTCGTCTTCGATATCGAGTCGTGGAAATCGCGATCGGGCGTCGTGAAGATCAACCTGGCGATGAGTGAGCTCCCCGACTTCAGCGCCGACCCCGGCACCGACCTCCAGGATCACCACACGGGCTCGGTCGAGCTCTGCCTCTCGCGCGAGTACGCGGAGCGCGCGTTCCAGGACGCCCACCTGGAGCATCGGGCGGCGACCGCGCCCTTCGTCGATGGAGCGATCCCCACGACGATCGACACCGACCTCGCGCCGGAGGGCGTGCAGGTCTTCTCGATGTTCAGCCAGTGGGTGCCCCACGAGTGGAACGCGGAGCCGCACCGCGACGAGCTCGAGGCGTTTGCCGATCGGGCGATCGATGGCTACACGGAACTGGCGCCGAACTTCCGCGATGCGGTGATCGATCGCCAGGTGATCGGTCCCTTCGACATGGAGCAGGAGCTCGGGCTGGTCGGCGGGAACATCTTCCATGGGGAGCTGACGGTCGATCAGCTCTTCCACATGCGACCGTCGCCCGGATACGCCGATTACCGCACCCCGATCGCCGGTCTCTACCACGGCTCGTCTGCCACCCATGCTGGGGGAGGCGTCAACGGGGTTCCGGGCTGGCAGGCATACCGCGCGGCCCGAGCGGATCACCGGCGACGTGGGGCAAGAATCCGCCGCCGGCGCTGAGCGCCGACCTGCACGGACGGTGGCGGGGCGGGGGCACGAACGGCACGAGCCGGCCGCCGCGATGCCGGTCACACGGGGGCGCCGCGCGGCACGGACCCTGCCGAGCTGGAAGATGGCCCCCGCCCCACTCGACGGTGACTGAGCGTTCGATCGGCGTCAAACGCGCTGTTCGCACACGCCGCCGGACGCTCGCTCCGGGCGACCTGCCGGTTGCGTACCCTGCGGGGGAGCGATCAAGAGGGGGAGCAGATGCGCGCGATCCGCATCCACGAGCAGGGCGATCCGGACGTCATGGTCATGGAGGACGTCGAACGACCGGAACCGGCCGAGGGCGAGGCCCTGGTCGGTCTCGACGCCGCGGGCGTGAACATGATCGACGTCCAGCAGCGCTCGGGCGCGTATTCGGTGCCGCTGCCGTACACCCCCGGTACCGAGGGAGCCGGCGAGGTGCTCGAGGTCGGCCCTGGGGTCCAGGACGTGGCAGTCGGCGACCGCGTGGCGTTCGCGATGGTGCCCGGCGCCTACGCGGACGCGGCCGTCGTTCCCGCGGGCCGTCTCGTGCCGGTTCCCGAGGGAATCTCGACGGAGAGCGCGGCGACCGTGCTGCTGCAGGGCATGACGGCGCATTTCCTGGTCGAGTCGATCGCGCCTCTCGAGGCGGGTGACGTCGTCGTGGTCCACTCGGCGGCCGGTGGCGTGGGGTTGCTGCTCACCCAGATGGCATCGGCGAGGGGGCTGCGCGTGGTCGGCACGACGTCGACCGAGGCCAAGGCGGAACTCGCCGCGGGCGCGGGGGCATCCGACGTCGTGGTCAGGGGCACGCGGGACCTCGGCGAGGTCGTTCGGGCCCAGGGTGCGGGGATCGGTGCCCGGGTCGTCTTCGACTCGATCGGCAAGGACACGTTCGAGGACAGCCTCGTCTCGCTCGCCCGGCGCGGCACCCTCGTGGTGTTCGGCCAATCGAGCGGGCCCGTGCCGCCGTTCGACCTCCGCCGACTGCAACCCCCCGGCTCGGTCTTCCTCACCCGTCCCGGCCTCGCCGACTACACCGCGACCCGCGACGAGCTCCTGGAACGGGCCGGCGCAGTGTTCTCGATGATGACGAGCGGCGAACTCGACGTGCGCGTGCACGAGCGGTTCCCCCTGGAACGCGCCGCCGACGCGCACCGTGCGCTGGCGAGCGGCACCACCTCGGGCAAGCTCCTGCTCGTCACCGGCCGCTGAGTCCGCTCCTCCCCATCCGTCGGGTCGCTTGACAAAGCTAATGACCTTAGCCACACTGCATCCATGAAGCTAATGACGTTAGCCAAAGCCGAGCACGGTCAACGCCACGAGGAGGAAGCCATCATGAGCAGCGCGACCACCGATGGCCCCCGAGCCACCGCGTACCTGGCCCGTCCCGAGGGACGGATCGCCTACGACGTCACGGGCGAGGGTCCGCTCGTCGTCTGCGCGCCCGGGCTCGGCGATCTGCGATCGGTCTACCGCTTCCTGATACCGGGCCTGGTCGACGCAGGCTACCGGGTCGCGACGATGGACCTGCGCGGCCACGGAGACAGCGACGCCACGTTCTCGTCGTACGACGATGTCGCCGCCGGCAGCGACATGCTGGCGCTGACCGAGCACCTCGGCGGCCCGGCCGTCCTCGTCGGCAACTCGATGGCCGCAGGAGCGGCGGTGTGGGCGTCCGTCGAGCGTCCCGACCTCGTCCGCGGGCTCGTGCTCGTCGGCCCGTTCGTCCGCGACATCCCGCCCGGGCTCCCGGCGAAGCTGGCCCTCCGCGTCGGGCTCCGCAAGCCCTGGGGCCCGACGGTGTGGAACGCGTACTACGCGAAGGTCCACCCCGGACGGCCGCCGGCGGACCTGCCGGCGCACCTGGCGCGTATCGGCGAGAGCCTCCGTCGTCCCGGACATTGGCGGGCGTTCGTCGCCACCACCCACACGTCGCACGCGCCAGCGGAGGCGAGACTCGGCGACGTGCGGGCCCCGACGCTCGTGGTGATGGGTGAACGCGATGCCGACTTCCCCGACCCGGCCGCGGAGGCGCACCTGATCGCCGATCGCCTGCGTGGACGCGTCGTGATCGTGCCGGACGCCGGCCACTACCCCCAGGCGGAGTACCCGGAGATCGTCACACCGCAGGTCGTCGCGTTCCTGGCCGAGGCGACCGGGCGTGCCTAGAGCGGGGCTCTCGCGGGAGGTCGTCGTCGCCGAGGCGGCGCGGGTCGCGGACGAGGTCGGGTACGACCGGCTCACCCTCGCGGCGGTGGCCACGCGCCTCGGCGTCGCGGTGCCCAGCCTCTACAAGCACGTCGACGGCCTGGGCGAACTGCGTCGCGACCTCACCGTGCTGGCGCTGCGCGAGCTCGGCATCGCGCTCGCGTCGGCCGTCGAACGGCATGGCGTCGACGGACTGCGGGCCGTCGCCGACGCGTACCGCGGGTACGCGCGTTCGCACCCGGGCCGGTACGCGTCCACCCTCCGGGCGGTCGACCCTCACGATCACGACGCGGGTGCGGCGAGTCGCGACCTGCTGCAGACCGTGTTCTCGATGCTCGCCCGATACGGACTCAGCGGGGACGATGCGATCGACGCGACCCGGTCCCTGCGGGCCGCCTTGCACGGCTTCGTCTCGCTCGAGGCCGTCGGCGGGTTCGGCATGCCACGCGACGTCGACCGGTCGTTCGCGCGGCTGGTGCAGATCCTCGACACCGCGTTCCTCGACTGGCGTCCCGAGCGCCGGTCCTCGTGAAGCCGGGACGTTCGCAGGGGCTCCACACTCGCGCGGGGCGGCTACCGTGGCTGGGGGAGCGAGGCAGCCATGGACATCGTCGAGCGGGCGGTCCGCGTCGGGGTCTCGGACCGGGTGGCGGGCTCGGGCGAGATCGAGGGCGACCTTCGGTTGCCCCACGACGCTCGCGGCCTCGTGCTCTTCGCCCACGGCAGCGGCAGCAGCCGTCACAGCCCGAGGAACCGCATGGTGGCCGGGGCGCTCAATGTCGATGGGCTCGCGACGTTGCTCTTCGACCTGCTGACCTCCGCCGAGGAAGCCGTCGACCTGCGGACCGGGCATCTGCGGTTCGATATCCCCCTGCTCGCCGAGCGACTGCTGGTCGCCGGTGACGCGATCGCCGATCGCCCGGACACCGCCGGTCTGCCGGTCGGGACGTTCGGCGCGAGCACCGGCGCCGCGGCCGCGCTCGTCGCGGCGGCAGAGCGCCCCACCTCGGTGCGCACCGTCGTGTCGCGAGGTGGACGGCCCGACCTCGCCGGCGATGCCCTCCCGCGCGTGCAGGTGCCGACCCTGTTGATCGTGGGGAGCCTCGACCACGAGGTGCTCGGCATGAACCGAGATGCGGCGGCCCGCATGACCTGTGAGGTCGAGATCGCCGTGATCCCCGGCGCCACGCACCTGTTCGAGGAACCCGGCACGCTCGATGAGGTCGCTCGCCTGGCTTCCGACTGGTTCACGCGTCGGCTCGCCAGGTGACGCACCGACGGCGTCGAGACTTCACACGACCGTTACGTCGCATGCCTGTCGCTGCGACGACCCCGCTCGTAGCCTCGATGCATGACTTCCTCCATGGGCATCTATCAAGGCGACGAACGGTCCGAACGCGCGGTGCTGGCGTTGGTCGCGCACGACGAGAAGAAGGACGACCTGCTCCAGCTCGCGGCTCGCCACCGTTCGACGCTTGCGAACCTGCGGCTGATCGCGACCGGACACACGGGTGGACAGATCGCCGAGACCCTCGGCCTCGAGGTGGATCGCGTCCACAGCGGACCCGAGGGCGGCGACCTCGAGATCGGTGCCCGCATCGTGTCGGGCGACGTCGACGCCGTGGTGTTCCTCCGCGACCCGTTGACCTCACACCCCCACGAGCCCGACATCCAGGCGCTGTTGAAGGTATGCGACATCCATGGGGTGCCGCTGGCGACGAACCTGGCGTCGGCCGAGATCCTCTTGCGCTCGCTCTCCCAGGCGATGTGGTGGGGCCGCAGCGCTGCCGAGTCCGTGCTCGCGGGCGCCTGAGGCGAGGCGCGACCGCGCGGTCTCAGTAACCGGGTCTCCGGGCCTCCTCGACGACGGCATCGCCCGAGGCATCGACCACGAACCACACGTCGCCGACGCCCTGGCCCTCGACGTCGCCGGGCGCCTGGTCCGACGCGAAGGAGTAGAGAGGCTGGCCGCCATAGGTGACCTGCACCTCCCCGTCGTCGCGCTCGGTGGTACCGAGCAGCGACTCGTCGACCCCCGCACCGGCCGACGGCGCGTCGTCGATCAGCGCCGGCCACGAGGTGGCGCAGTCGTCGTAGCACGTGCTCGACCCGTCGGTGTCGGCCTCGAACAGGTAGAGGGTCATGCCGTCAGCATCGACGAGGATCGAGCCGAGGTCGGACTTCGCGAGCCGCAGCGTGGCAGTCTCCTCGGCGGGGCTCTCGTCGGTCGAGGGGCTCGCCTCAGTCGGTCCGTTGCCCCCGGCAGCTCCGTCGCCGCCATCGTCGCCGCACGCGGCGAGCAGCAACGTCAGCCCCAGCCCGATCGCGACCGAGCGCTTCCCGATCCCCATCGTGGCGTCTCCCTTCGCTCCGTGGTCCGTCGTGGCGTCGGAGGGGATACGGGCGATCGCCGAGCCGGGTTCACCGCCGTCGTGAACCGAGTTCCCCCCCGCACCGTACCCTCGTCACGGCGATGGGTACCGCGCGGTTCGATCTCGACGAGACCGGCATCAGGGCTGCCTATGCTGCCCACGCCGGCGAGATGTTCGGCTTCGCGATGCGCTCGTTGAACGACCGCGGGCTTGCCGAGGAAGCCGTGCAGGAGACGTTCGTCCGGGCGTGGCGCTTCGGCGATCGGTTCGATCCCGAGCTCGGCACCGTGCGTGGATGGCTCTTCGCGATCCTCCGGCACGTGGTGATCGACATCGCGAGGGCCCGTGCGATCTGGCCGGAGCCGGCGACCGACGAGGCGCTCCAGCGCGCCGCCGACGGCGTCGCGTCGCCCGAGGACCGGCTCGAGCAAGCGCTGCTGGCCTGGCAGATCGAGGAGGCGCTCCGCCGTATCGGCGACGATCACCGCCACGTCGTGCTCGAGACCTATTTCCGGCGGCGCCCGTACGCGGAGGTGGCCGCCGAGCTCGGGATCCCCGAGGGGACCGTGAAGAGCCGGGTGTACTACGCGCTGCGCGCGCTTCGCCTGACGTTGGAGGAGATGGGGTGGGATGACGTCGCGACCCGATGACCACGTGCGGCCGCTGCTGGGCGCCTTCGTGCTCGGGCATCTCGAGCCCGCCGAGGAGAGTGCCGTCCGTGGGCACCTCGACGTCTGTCGAGCGTGCCGGCGCGACGCCGCCGAGCTTGCCCCCGTGGCCGACCTGCTGCCGTTGGCCGACCCCGAGCGCATCGGAACGACCGCGGGATCAGAACCGCCGCGCGAGATGCTCGACGCGGTGCTCGGGCGCATCGAGCGCGAGCGCCGCTTACGGGACCGTGGCCGGCGCCGCTCGGTCGGGGTGCGGGTCGCGGCGGTCGCGGCGGCGCTGGCGATCGTGACGGTGTTCGCCACGATCGCCTCGGATCCGTCCGAGCCGCGAGGCGGCGAGGTCGTCGCGATGGTGGCCGCGCAACCCGGCGTGATCGGCGAGGCCGTCGTCCACGAGGACGCGCGGAGCACCTGGGTCGAGCTGACGACGTCGGGGCTCGCCGCCGGCGAGACCTACGCGGTCTGGCTCGAGGAGGTCGGCACGGGGGCTCGCGCCCCGCTCGGCACCTTCGTCGGTGTCGAGGGCCACCTCTACATCAGCCTGTACTCGACCCTGCCTCGGGAGCGCGCCACCGCGGTCGGCGTCAGCACGCCCGACGGAGACACCGTGATGGAAGGCACGATCCCGGCCCTCACGGCCTCCTGATCACCGGTGGCGGGCCGCGGTGTCCCCGAGAAGAGAAAGAGTGACAGGAACACCGGTTCCGGGTTGACCCCCCGCCGGGGTTCCGCGTATCTTCCGTCACGAGAAACCGCTGGGGCCCTCGGGTTCCGGCGGTTTCTCACTTTCCGGGCCCGTCTCCAGGAGCGAACGTGCGTACCTCGTTGTTCGGCGCGCTGATGCTCGCGCTCGTCGCGGCCACGTTGCCCGTCGCGGGCGCCCACGCGCAGAGCCTTCCGGAGGCCCTCGAAGGCTGCTACCGCCCCGACGCGCCCCGCCGCTTCCAGCGCCAGGTTCGCACGGCGATCCGCGTCTCGGGGGACCTGCCGAGGGCGTGGGCCGACTCGCCCGAGATCGCGAAGATCGTCTGTTGGCAGGGGTCCGGGTTCCGGACCGACTCCCGCACGGTCGGCGGCGCCCGCTTCGTGTGGCGTGGCCTCTTCGCCATGACCGTGGAGGAGATGCAGACGATCGTCGGCACCTGGATGACCGCCGACCGCAGCGCGCTGCGGCTGCAGGTGACGTGCTTCAAGTGGGGGTGGGCCGAGTGTCCGAACACGATCGCGAACACGGCGTGGGCCCAGCAGCTGATCGCGGGGCTCCGTTGGATCTGGTTGAACCACGGCACGCCGACGGCCGCGTGGGCCCATATCAAGGCCACCGGCCGCTTCAACTCGCTGCCGCGCCCGGGCACGGTGGACCGACCCAGCCGCGAGCCGTTCCGACGGTGTCCGGTCACGGGTCCCGTCTACTACGACGACGACTTCGGCGACCGCAGGACGGTCGGGGGCTACCACCCGCACTGGGGCAACGACGTCGCCGCCCCGACCGGACGCGCGATCGTGGCGCCGTTCGACGGGTACGCGATCGCGCACCGCGACTCGTGGTTCGCCGGGCTGTACGTGACGGTGATCGGTGAGCACGGCTACGTTCGCAACGTGCATCTGAGCCGCGTCGGGAAGCTCGGCGCCGTGCGCACCGGGGACGTGGTCGGCTACGTGGGGGCGTCGGGTGACGCCCGCGGTCCGCACGACCACTTCGAGTGGCATCCATGGGCGCTGACGCGGACGCTGCACCGGGCGCCGTCGGGGCATCGACGCGTGATGGACGCGATCGACCCGTATCCGCTCCTCAACCGGGCGTGTCGCGCCGATCGTCTCGCGCTCGCGCCGCCCTACGCGGAGGAACCGCTCGAGCGATGATCGAGCCGAGCGGTTCGTCAGATGGTCTCGTTCAGCGCGCGATCGCGTCGCGTTCGAGCGGGCAGCTCATGCATCGCGGGCCGCCGCGGCCGCGGCCGAGCTCTTCGCCGTCGATCGTGATCACCTCGATGCCCCCGTCGCGCAGGCGGTGGTTCGTGTCGACGTTGCGTTCGTAGGCCACGACGACGCCCGGCGCGATCGCGAGCACGTTGTTGCCGTCGTCCCATTGCTCGCGCTCGGCCTGGAACCGGTCGCCCCCGGTCTCGAACTGACGGATCCTCGGCACGTCGAGCGCCCGCGCGATCGCGTCAAAGAGGTCGTCAGACTCCTCCACGGTGAGCCCGGTTCGACCCGGGGTGACCACGTAGGTCGTCATCGCGTCGCGCGCGTCGGGGAAGACGGTGAACGCGTCGACGTCGAGCATCGTGAGCACCGTGTCGAGATGCATGCTCGACCGCTGCGAGGGGATCTCGACCGCGATCACCTGCGTCGCGGCCTCGGCCTGGAAGAGCCGCTGCGCCAGCAGCTCGACGGCGGCCGGATGCGTCCGCTCTCCCATGCCGATGAGCACCGCACCGTTGCCGATCACCAGGGCGTCGCCGCCTTCCAGGAACATCGGCCCCGCCCCGTCGCTCCACACCTCGAAGTCGGCGCCGGCGAACATCGGGTGATGGTCGTAGACGGCCTGCAGGTGCAGCGACTCCCGGATGCGCGCCGGCATCGCCATCGTGTTGATCGAGACGCCAGCGTAGATCCACGCCGACGTGTCGCGCATGAACAACGTGTTGGGAAGCGGCGCCGCGACGTACCCGCGACCCATACGCGCCACGATGCTGTCGCTGGTGAACGGCAGCTCATCGAACGTCACCCCGGCCACCAGGTGCTGGGCGAGGTCGGGCGAGGCGAGGGCCATCAGCCACTCGCGCACCTCGGGCCCGAGCGTGGGGCCGAGCAGGTCGGGGTCGAGGTGCTGCACGAGATCGGCCCGCACGTCGGGCTCCTCGAGCACGTCGGCGAGCAGGTCGTCGAGGTAGACGATCTCGACGCCGCGTGAGGAGAGGGCCTCGGCGAACGCGTCGTGCTCCTCCCGCGCCCGGCCGACCCACAGCACACCGTCGAAGAGCAGCTCCCGAGCGGTGCCCGGCGTCAGCCGCTGCAGCTCGAGTCCCGGTCGGTGCAGCATCACCCGGCGCAGCCGGCCGACCTCGGACCCCACGTAGCAGCGGGGGACGGGGTCCGGTGCGGCGGCCTCGGTCACGGCCAGAGGCTACACCCCGTCCGTCGCCGGTTCGCGCCCAAGCCCTACGAGGCGGTCGGCGGCATCGGGGGCACCGCGAGCGACTCGGGTGCCGACGGGGCCGACGACGCGCCGAAGCGCGCCGCCACCCACAGCGCCCCCAGCCCCACGATGGCCGTGACCATCCACGTGAGCCCGCCGACCAACGGGATCAGCGCGATCGCACGCAGGATCGCCCATCCCACCAGGAAGGCGACGAACCGCGACTTCGGGGGTTCCATGAGGCGACGCCCGAGCACGTGGGCGCCGGCCACGTACCCGATCGTGTACAGCAACGCGAATGCGAGCAACAGGAACAGTCCAAGCGGGATCGCCACGACGATCACCAGCAGCAACACGGCGGCGACGGGCAGCAGGAAGAACGCCCCCGCGCCGAATCCGATCGTCGCGCCCGTGCGCTCGCGCGCGGCGGCCGCCACCGCGAGGTCGAGCCCGGGTGCGAGCGCCAGCAGCGCCAACCCGAGCAGCAACGTCGAGACGGAGTAGCCGATCCACCAGGCGAGGCGGCTCGCGAAGCCGAACGCCGTGGCATCGAAGTCGGTACTCACGCGGCGTTGTTCACCGCGTACGGTCGCTCCCGGCTCGACCTCGGGATCGTCGACCGTGACCAGGTTGCCGCCGATCGTGGCGCCCGAGCGCACCGTGACCGACCCGTTGAACACCACGACGTCGCCCCCCACCGTGCCGGAGACCTCGGTCCGACCGTTGAACACGACGACGGACTCCGTGACCGTTCCCTCGATCGCAGCCGGACCGTTGAAGATCACCGCGCTGTCGACCGTCTCGCCCTCGGCAACCAGGAGCCGGCCGCTGAGCACGATCTGCTCGTCCCGTGGGCCGGTCTCCGCATCCTGGGCCGAGGCGGGCGACGCGAGCGCGAGCCAAGCGACGACGATCAGGGCGAGCCCGATCGTGGCTCGCAGGAACGCGGACCTGTCTGTGCGTCGTGACCGAACGGGCGTGCGCATCGAGCTCCCTCCCCGGATCCGATGGGCCGAGCGTACGGCCGACGCTCGACTGTCCGCAAGGTCGTGGCCGGCGCGTCCCGAGCGCCAAGGGTCGGTCGGCGTCCGCCGGACTCGCCGACGGCGCAGGCTGTCGGGGGACGGGGGGTCCGGGGCACCTCGTGTGAGAGCCTTGCCGGCGTGGCCGACCTGCCGATCGAGGGCTCCGTCGCGCCTGGTTTCGAGCCGGTCGCCGAGGCGTTCCGACGGGCGTTCGACGACCTCGGCGAGACGGGGGGAGCTGTGGCCGGCTACCACGAGGGGCGCTCCACGGTGGATCTGTGGGCGGGCGAGGCGGCGCCCGGGGAAGCCTGGTCCCGCGACACGATCGTGCATGTGTACTCGGTGACGAAGCCCTTCGCCGCGGCGTGCCTGCTCCGGCTCGTCGACGCCGGGGAGGTCGACCTCGACGCACCGGTCGGTCGGTATTGGCCTGACTTCGCGCAGGCGGGGAAGGCCGAGGTGCAGGTGCGCTGGCTGCTGACGCACCAGGCGGGGTTGCTCGGCCTGCGGGAGCCACTTCCGACCGAGGCGTTCTTCGACTGGGACCGCATCGTGCGAGCCCTCGAGCGTGAGGAGCCCTGGTGGCCGCCTGGCACACGACACGGTGAGCACGCGTCGTTCTTCGGACATCTCGTCGGCGAGGTCGTGCGGCGCGTGGATGGGCGGAGCCTCGGCCGGTTCCTGCGCGAGGAGATCGCCGGCCCGCTCGACGTCGACGTGCACGTGGGGCTCGGCCCCGCGGAGGAGGCCCGATGCGCGACCGTCCACGCGGTCGACGACGCCTGGTCCGAACGCATGTTCGGCGAGCCGGGATCTCTCCGCGCTCGAGCGCTCGGCAACCCCCCTGGCCTCGTGGATCTCCACGTGGTCAACGGCGCGTCGTGGCGCCGCGCCGAGATCCCCGCGGTGAACGGTCACGGCACGGCGAGGGGGGTGGCGCGGTTCTACGCCGCGCTCTCGGAAGGAGGCACCCTCGACGGGGTCACCGTCCTCGGGGAGGCGACCGTCCGAGCGATGGCGACCGGGCAGTGTTCCGGTCCCGATGTGCTGCTGGGCGAGGACGTGTCGTGGGGCCTCGGCGTGGGGGTCGACGAGCACGGCTTCGGCATGGGCGGGCTCGGCGGCGCCTACGGCGGGGGCGATCTCGAGCGACGGTTCGGGTTCGCCTACGTCACGGCGGCGATGGCCGATTTCGACCGGGTCGAACTCGTGGCGGACACGTTCGAAGCCTGCGTCGACCGCCTGCACGCCGAGCGCTGACGCCTCGGCCGCTCACCGGCTGACGCGCACCGACCCCGCGACGCCCGAGCCCCACGTCGTCGCCCGGTCGACCTCGCCGTCGACGAGTTCGTTGTGCCTCGTGACGAGGAAGCACTCCGGCTCGATCACGAGCCGGTAGCCGTGCGCCTCGAGCCGCTCGCCCACGTGCTTGGCCGCCGATCCGGTCAACCACTTGGGAGCGCCCCCGATGCGGGTGTCGAACGCGGCCGCCGCTCGGCCCGCGCCGTCGGGAAGCGTGTCCAGCCAACCCCGCAGGCCCGGCCCCATCGTCGGTTCGTCGAAGGTGTTGTGCTCGTCCTGCAGCGCGCTCTCACGCGACGACGCGCTGCTGAGGCCGTGCGCGTGGGTCGGGCCACCGACGATCAGCAGGTCGGCGCCCGCGAACTCGTCGGCATCGACGGCGTCGACCCTCGCGATCGTCACGACGACGCCCCCTTCCGCCAGCCCGGCGCCGATCGCGCGCGCGATGTGTGCGGTGTTGCCGAACATCGACTCGTACACCACCAGTGCCTTCATCATCGAACTCCTCGTCGATCCGGTCCCGTTCGCCTCCCACGTCAGCATGCGACGCTGCCGTCCCCCACGCGCAGGGCCGAAAGCCCCGCGACACAGGGGCAACCCCCCAGGGCAACCGATGCTTCTCAGCACCCGTAACAGGGCTCGGGTCCGACCTCGAAGGCCGTCACCGTGTCGCCGGCATCGGCATCGAAGGCGTCCTCGGTGCCGGGTCCACCGTCGATCACGTCCCCGGACCGTTCGTCCCCGACCGTGATGCACCAGTCGTCACCGCGTCCGGCGAAGATCGTGTCGTCACCACGAACCGAGTAGAATTGATCGCTCCCTGCGCCCAGCACGGCCAGCTCGGATCCGGACGTGTCGTAGGCGTAGTCACGACCGGGACCCCCCACGAGGAGGTCGTCACCGTAGCCCCCGTTGAGCGAGTCGGCCCAGCCTTCGCCCAGGAGGCGGTCGTCGCCCATCTGGCCGTGGATCTGATCGCCGTCGAGGCCCCCTCGGATGCGGTCGTTACCGGCCTCGCCGTGGAGTTCGTCCGAGCCGGGTCCACCATGGATGCGGTCCTTGCCGGCGCCGCCATAGACGACGTCACGGCCAGCGAGCGCCCTGATCACGTCGTCGCCCTGATAGCCGCAGATCACGTCCTTGCCGCCGGTGCCCTCGAGCACCTCGTCCGCCGCGGTGCCGACGATCGTGCATGCGCGGTGGATCACCGATGTGTCGGCGGCCCGCGCGATCTCGGGCCAGGCGCAGGAGGGAGCGGCCGTGGCGGTGAGCGTGGCCAGCGCCTCGACGCTCAACGGGCAGCCGACCACCGGTCGCACCACCGCCTGCGCGTGGACCGATGCCGTCGACACGAGCGTCACCGCCTGCACAAGGACCACCGCGAACGCCGTGAGGATCGGAAGAGCGTTCGATCGACGCACCTTCATGACGCACCTCCTCGTTCAAAGCCGTGCTCGACGGAACGGCACGACCCCCAACCGGGCCGCATCGACCGTCGTCACGGTCCGCCGCCAGGAGCGACGGAGCTCTTGGAGCACCGCAGCCGGCAGGCGTCTCTCCTCGATCGAGGGGCCTACCAACCGCACCACGAATCCGCCCGGATGCACCCAGGTCGGCGCGAAACGCACCCGGTGCACATGCCACGTCCGAGGGCCTCGCTCGAAGGTGACCAGCAGCACGATGCCGTCCTGCGCGGCCGGGCTAAACAGCGCGGCCGTCATCCCCGAGAACGAGTTGCCGAGCCCGTAGGCCACGTATCGCCAGTGCACACGGCGGATGGGCTGCACCACGTGCGCGTGGTGGCCCACGATGAGGTCGATCGTCTTCGACGCGGTCAGCCGTCGGGCGAGCGCTTCCTGTTCGCTTGTGGGCGCATGCCGGTGCTCGGTGCCCCAGTGCAGGCTCAGCACGACGAGATCGGCGCCCTGGCGCCGAGCGCGTCGGGCCCTGCGAACGATGCGTTCCGAATCGATCCGATTCGCCTCCCACGCGTCTCGCGGCACGAGCCCGTTGAAGGAGGCCGTGTACGACAGGTGGGCGATCACGGCGTCGCCGACCTGATAGCGCACGGTTCGGGCCGCCTCCCGGCGCGAACGCGCCGTGCCGGTATGCCCGATGCCGAGCGAGTCGAGCTTGCCGAGCGTTGAACGGATACCCGCCGACCCGTGGTCGAGCGAGTGGTTCGACGCGGTCGAGCACCCGTCGTAGCCGGCCCGATGGATCGCGTCGGCGAGCTGGTGCGGCACCGCGTACCGGGGATAGTCGCTGAGGGGCACGCCGCGACCGGTGAGCGGGGTCTCGAGGTGGCAGATCGCGAGATCCGCCGAGCGTGTGAGCGTGCCCAGCGGGCGGAGCATCGGTCGGAAGTCGTAGCCGTGACCGCCCGCGTTGCGTCGGGCCGCCCCCCACGTCGCACGGGTCGCCAGGAAGTCCCCGGTGAACGCCACGGTGATGCGAGGTCCGCGATGCGAGGCCGATGCGGGGCCTGCCGGCGCGGTGCCGATGACGGGAGCGGCGAGGGCGGCCAGCGCCGTGCACGCCACGATCGCCGTTCCGATGGCGACTCGCCTCGCGAGCATGACACCGCCTCCTGCTCCTCAATCACCATGATGCGCTGCGGTCGGCCCTGCGCAGGAAGGAATACGGCACCGTTCTCACGGGACCGACGCTGGGCCGTCCGCGGGTTGACCGTCGGCGCAGCATCGGGCTAGAACGGATGCGTCACGTTCCGTTCGCTGAGAGGGGGCCCCATGTCGCGCGCAGTACGCAGCACCTCGGTCCGAGCGATCGCGGTGCTCGCCGTCTTGATGCTGGTCGTCCCGCAGTCCGCGGGTGCCGAGGAGGCTTCCGAGCGAGGCTCGTCCGGGTTCGTCACGCCATTGTTCGGCCTGGCGATCAACCGAGGCGAGATCTTCGTCGCCGATGCCGGACAGGGTGTCGTGAACTACGACCACCGTTCGGGCGACGCTCGGCTCGTCGCAGCGTTGCCCGGGGTCAGCGACATCGACCCCTTCCGGGAAGGTGTGATGCACGCGATCACCGGAGCGCCGGAATCCATGCTGTATCGGATCGTCGACGGGCGTGTGAAGCCGGTCGCCGACCTCGGCGCGTTCGAGGCCGACGTCAACCCCGACGGCGGTGAGATCGACTCCAACCCCTTCAACGTCGCCGCGCTGCCGGGTCGTCGCGCCCTCGTGGCCGACGCAGCGGCCAACGCCCTGTTGGTCGTGAGCCGCCGCGGTCACGTGGACTGGGTCGCCACGCTCCCCGATCAGATGGTGCCAACCGGCAACGCCAAGCGCATCGTGGGCTGCCCCGATGCCGAACCCGACTTCGAGTTCGTCTGCGAGCTGCCGGACGAGATCCCTGCCCAGGCGGTGGCGACGAGCGTCGCCGTCGGCCCCGACGGCGCGTACTACGTCGGGGAGCTGAAGGGCTTCCCGGCGCCGAAGAACCGCTCGCGCGTCTGGCGCATCGAGCCGGGCACCCGACACGCACGCTGTGGCTCGAGCCCCGCGTGTACCGTCGTCGCGCGTGGCTTCACGTCGATCGTCGATCTCAGCTTCGCCAAGGACGGCGCGCTGCACGTGGTCGAGTTCGACGAGGCGAGCTGGTTCGCCGCCGAGCTCGGGCAGGCAACGCTGGGCACGGTGAACTCGTGTGACCTCGCGAGCTCGAGCTGCGAGGTGGTCGCCGAGCTTCCGCTGCCGACCGGTGTGGCCTCCAACCGCCGCCGCACCTTCGCGACGACGCTCGCCCTCGTGCCCGGCGAGGCCGATGTGGTGAGGATCGCCTAGGACCCGAGGCGCGTCACGCGGGGCATACTGGCCGCATGGCCGGACCGCTCCGCGTGACGCGTTCGGTCGTCGTGCCCGAGCGCGAGCTGCGCTGGCGCTTCAGCCGCTCCTCGGGGCCGGGCGGCCAGTCGGTGAACACCGCGGATTCCCGCGTGGAGTTGCGTCTCGACCTGACGACGACGACCGCGCTCGGGCCGACGTTGCGTGCCCGAGCGCTCGAGCGCCTCTCCGGCCGTCTGGTCGACGGCGTGCTCACGATCGTCGCGGCGGAGCACCGGTCGCAGCATCTGAACCGGGAAGCGGCGCTCGTCCGCCTCGCCGAAGTGTTGCGAGGAGCGGTCGCGCCGCCACCCCCCCGACGCCGGCAGACGAAGGCCACCCGGGCATCGGTCGAGCGCCGGCTGGCGGCGAAGAAGCGCCGCAGCCGGACGAAGAAGCTCCGTCGACCCGAGGGCGACGAGTGATGTCACCCACGCGACCGCGGCGACCCGTATGCTCGTCGACGTGACGAGACGCATCGCGACGCTCCTCGCGCTGTTGGTGGGTGCGACGGCCCTCACCGGGGTCGCGCCGGCAGCCGCTGCCGACTTCCAGGCCGACGCTTGGATCAAGCTCTGCGGTCTCAGCACGGGATGCACGATCGACCCTCTGCCGCATCCGTGGAAGGGTCGTGACGTCTACAACACCACGGGCGCCCGCCAGGGCGTCGCCGTCCGCATGGAGGACGGCGAGGGTGTGCGCTTTTGGATCACCGTCGAGAACGATGGCGATCAACCCGACACGCTCACGGTCGACGGCTGCCGGGGGACGCGCCGCTTCAAGGTCAACGCCGTGCTGATGGGCAAGCACAAGCGTCCCGACTGGCGTGCCCGCAACGTCACACAGGAGTTCCGGCAGGGCACCCTCGCCTTCTCGCTGCCGGCGGCGTCGGAGCACGTGCGGAAGGTGTTCACCCTGAACATCATCGCCCCGACCCAGGCCGAGGGCGTCTCCTACCGGTGCGAGATCGTCGTCCGGTCCGAGGGTCGGTGGGGGGCTCGCGACACGGTCGTCGCGACGATGACCACCTACTAGTCCTTCCTCCCGATCGCGTGGTCCGCCGCATCCGGTGGTTGACCGCGAAGGCATCCCATGGTTGGGTTGGGTGACCTTCCCCTGGTCCGGCCGAAGGGTGGGGACGTTGAGGCGGCAGCTCCTCGTCGCACTCGTGTCGATCCCTCTGCTCGCCCTCTCGACGCCTCGCGCGCAGGCGGCACAGGGCCTCGTGGTCGGGCTCTGGCCCCAGACCTACACGCAGTACCTCGAGATCCAGGCGGCCTCCGACGTCTCGCTCGGGTACTTCCGTTCGCGTCAGCGGGCCGGTCAGTTCGACAGTCAGCTGGTGCCCTCCGACAACGCCGCCGCCGCTGCAGCCGGGTACTCGCTCGGTTTGAACATCCAGCCGAAGACCGGGTCGGGTCAGGACCGGACGGGCATCTTGTACACGGACATCACCGCGCAGCTGCGGGCGGGCTCCGGACCCTACTACGACACGCTCGTCTCGTTCGCGAACGAGGTGCTGGCGCTGCCGACCTACGGAGAGGTGACGCACTACCTGCAGTTCCACTCCGAGGCGAACCACCAGGCGCCTCCCGGCGAGCTCGATGCGCAGCCCTACTCGGGCACGGGCGAGGAGTACCGGGAATGCTTCGCCCTGGTGCGAGCACTCTTCGATTCGATGGGGGTGACCGAGCGCATCGAGTGGCAGGTGGTGCTGACCCGCGCGGCTTACGAAGGCAACGATGGGGGACCGATGAACTGGTTCCCAGCCGACGGGAGCCTGTACGACCTGGTCGGGGTCGACAGCTATCACCGTCCGAACAGCTGGCTCGCCCCGTCGGAGTCCTTCGACAGCGCGATCGCGTTCGGCCGCTCGGTCGGCAAACCCGTGTGGATCGACGAGACGGGGGCCGACGAGGGTGGTCCGACCGGATCGCCGACGGCCAAGGCCGAATGGTTCGCGGCGATGGGTTCCTACATCGCGGCCAACGCGGCGGACATCGCCGGCGTGGTCTTCTCCCATGCGAGTGACGGAGGGAACTGGTACCTCGATTCGGTCCTGACAGGCGGACGGGCCAAGCTCAGCTATTCGGGGTTGACGTGGGACGGATGGCGCGCGCTCGCGACGCAGATCACGGCCACGGGACCCTCGGTCAGCACGCTCTCGGTCACATCCGCCGGAGACGGCACCGGCTCGATCACCGCCGACGTGGGCGGCATCGACTGCGGAACGGTGTGCTCCGCGAGCGTGGACGACGGCACCCAGGCGACGCTCACCGCAACCGCAGCGCCGGGATCGTTGTTCGTCGGGTGGAGCGGCTCGGGGGTGACCTGTCCGGGAACGGACCCGTGCTCGCTCACCATCGAGCACGATACGACGGTCACCGCGACGTTCGTCACCGCCGCGCGCGAGCTCACCGTCTCACGTTCGGGTTCGGGGAACGGCGTCGTCACGAGCCAGCCGGCGGGCATCGACTGCGGCACGACCTGCTCGGCCGGGTTCCCCCACGGCACCCAGATCACGCTCACCGCGACCCCGACGGAGGGCTCCCGGTTCACCGGATGGAGCGGCGCCTGCGCCGGCGAGGGTGCCTGTGTCGTCACGATGGACGTCGCACAGGCCGTCGGGGTGACGTTCACGCCGGAGCAGCATACCCTCACGGTGTCGAGGTCCGGGGGCGGAACGGGATCGGTGACCAGCGTCCCCTCCGGCATCGCGTGCGGATCCCAGTGCGTGGCGGGCTTCGATCACGGGTCGCAGGTCACCCTCACCGCGGTGCCGGACCCGGGCATGGCGTTCACCGGCTGGTCCGGTGGGTGCTCGGGCACCGCGTCGTGCGTCGTGACGTTGACGGCCCCCGTGTCGGTCACCGCGACGTTCGCCCAGGCACCGTCGCCGATCATCCTCGCCGACGCCGCGCCCGAGATCGCGTTCGACGGGTGGCGCGGAGTGGTCGATCCGACGGCCGACGGCGGCGCGTATCGCATCAACGCGGTGAAGGGGCAGTCGCTGACGTGGGTCTCGCCGACGACCACCTCGATCACGTGGATCGCCCGGACGGGGCCGAACCTCGGACGAGCGAGCGTCACGATCGACGGCTCTTCCAAGGGCACCGTCGATCTCTATGCAACTTCGCCGGGGGTCGTCTCGAAGGTCTATGCGGGTTTGTCGAACCGTTCCCATACCCTGGCGATCAAGGTCCTCGGCACGAAGACGTCGGCTTCGACCGGTACGTCGATCACGCACGACGCGTTCGTGGTCGGCACGTCGACGACGCAGGAGTCCGCGCCGTCGGTCCGCTATGCCAACTGGCAGAGCACGTCGGTCGCGGGTGCGAGCGACGGCACGCTCCGCTCGTCGCGGACGAAGAACGCCACCGCGACCGCGGTGTTCTCGGGGACCGCGATCGATTGGGTCACCGCGTTCGGCCGCACCTACGGCAAGGCCGGCGTGACGATCGACGGCGTGTCGAAGGGAACGGTCGACCTGTATCGGTCGGCGACGACCTGGCAGGCGACGGTGTCGTTCGGCGGCCTCACGAGGGGGGCACACACGATGGTGATCAAGGTGCTCGGCACGAAGAGCGGTGACTCGACCGGCACCGACATCGTCGTCGACGGCTTCGTCGTGCACCCGTAGGCCGAGGCCGGCGCGGTCGCTGCTACTCTCGGTCGACCCGACCCGGGAGGAGCAACCCCATGGCCACCACCCGCTTCGCAGCCACCGAATGGCACGGCCCGCTCACCGAGGGAAGCGGCACGGTGACCCTGGAATCGAGCGGGCTCGGCTCGTTCGACGTGACGTGGGCGTCGCGAACCGAGGATCCGAACGGGCGCACGAGCCCCGAGGAGCTGATCGCTGCCGCCTACTCGTCGTGCTTCTCGATGGCGCTGTCGAGCGCGCTGGCCAAGGGCGGCACGCCGCCCACGACGCTGCACACCCGAGCCGAGGTCGACTTCCAGCCGGGCGAGGGCATCACGGGGGTCCGGCTGCACGTCGTCGGCGACGTGCCGGGCCTCGACGCCGACGGCTTCCGCGAGGCCGCCGAGGGCGCCAGGCAGAACTGCCCGGTCTCGAAGGCGCTCGCGGCGGTGCCGATCAGCCTGACCGTCGGGTAGGGCGCCTCGCGGAGCGCGGCGCTCAGTGCGGGCGGCGTGACTCCTCCACCGCGGCGCGTCGGCGATGTTGCTCCGCGACCTCATGGTCGCCCCGGCGTTCCGACACGTGGGCGAGCGCGCGCCAGGTCCAGCCGGCGAGCTGGCGTTCGCCGAGCTCCTCGCTGATCGCGATCGCCCGGCGGAGGTCTCGCTCGGCGTCGTCGAGTCGACCGAGCTCGCGCTCGGCGATGCCGCGTTCCGCGAGGGCGTCGCCGAGCTCCCATCGGGCCCCGAGCTCGGCGAAGATCTCGATGCCGCGGTCGAAGAAGGGCAACGACTTCTCGTAGTCCTGCCGCTCTTCGTGCAGCCGGCCCTCCTGCACCGTGGCAACCGCGAGACTGAATTGGTCGCCCATGTCGATCGCGGCCTCGCGGGCGCGCTCGATCATCTCGGTCGCTTCGTCGAGCCGGTTCTGGTCGGCGATCACGATCGAGAGCGAGCAGAGTGAACGCACGCGTGCCCACCGGTCGTCGGTCGCCTCCGCGATCTCGAGCGACCGCCGCCAGATCGCCTCGGCGTCCTCCAGCCGCTTGCGCGTCCAGGGCACCCAGCCGGCGAACAGCAGCGTGCGCGCGATCGCTGCCGGCTCGCCGAGCCGTTCGGCAGCCTCGAGGGAACGATCGAGCAGTGACTCCGCGCTGTCGACGTCGGCGGCCACGTTGATCGAGATGTCGCCGAGGAACCGGAGGGCGAGCGCGAGCGTCCAGTCGTCGCCGTGGCGCGTACCGAGCTCGACGGCCTGCTCGAGGACCTCGGTCGCCCCCGGGTACTCGCCGAGCCAGTAGAAGGCCTCGCCCATGCCCGCGAGCACCCGCGCCTCGCGCACCCCCCATCGATCGCCATCGCCGGCCAGGGCGAGCGCGCGCCGGTACCGAGCGAGCGCCGACCGGTTCTCCATGCGCCGGCGCGCGCGGTCCCCGGCCTCGGCCAGGGCGTCGGCGGCCCGGTCGGGCAGTTCCCGCGACGCGGGCTCGAGGTCGAGCGCCGCGAGCGCCGCCTGCTCGAGGTGCTCGGCCGCCCAGGAGCGGTGGCCGTCGGCCGTCAGGCGATCGGCGACCGCCAGGTGCAGCTCGCGTCGCTGACGCTTCGGCAGGCTTGCGTAGGCAACGTCGCGGAGCGTCTGGTGGCGGAACCGCCACCGGGGGACCCCGTCGTCGACGCGCACCAGCAGCTCGGCTTCCTCGAGCTCCGCGAGGCGGGCGTCGATCGCCGACTCGGCCGACGCCAACTCGGCGATCTCGTCGCGGTCGAACGAGGACAGGAAGACCGACGAGCGCCGGGCCACGTCGCGGGCGGGCGCCGGCAGCGCGTCGAGGCGAGCCGCCACCACGGCCTGCACGGTCGGCGGCACCGAGGCCACGTGGCGGTGGCCCTCGCGCAGCAGCATGCCGGTGGTCTCCACGATGAAGAACGGGTTGCCGCCGGCCCGCTCGGCGATCGTCTGCGCCTCACGGCCCTCGATGCGGTCGCCGCCGGCCTGGCGCACGAGCTCGATCGCCTCGTCGTCGGAGAGCGGGTTCAGCACGATCCGGGTGTGCGCCGCGGCGTCGGCGCCCCAGCGGGGGCGTTGTTCGAGCAGGTCCGGCCGGGCGAGCGTCAGCACCAGGGCCGGCCCGCGACGGCGGGCCGACACGAGTCGTTCGATCAGGTCGAGCATCGGCGCGGCGAGCTCGTGCGCGTCCTCGAACGCCAGCACGACCGGCAGGCCCGCGCTGAGCCCGTCGACCAACCGCAGGAACCCCCCCTGCACGTCCTGCACGAACGCCGACTCGTCGAGGTTCGGCTCGGCCAGCCCGAGGCTGAGGCCGAGCCCGCCGACCACGCGATCGGTCTCGGTCGCGTCGCAGCACCCGTCGACCAGGTCACGCAGCCGCTCCGTGAGCCGATCTGGCGGATCGTCGTCGTCGATGCCGGCGAGCTGGCGCACGACCGCGGCGACCGGGGCGAAGCTCGCGCTGCCAGCCGGCACCTGCGCGTGCCCGTGCAGCACGGCGACGCCGGGCTCGAGGCCGGCGAACAGCTCATCGGCGAGTCGCGACTTCCCGGACCCGGCCTCGCCGACGATCGTGACGAGCGACGGCGCCCCCGACGCGACCACGTGGTGGAACGCCTCGCGCAACGCGGTCAGCTCGCGGTCGCGACCGACGAACGGGATCGTGCGCCGGACCGACCTCGTCGACAGGCCCAGCACCGGAAAGGCTCGGAGCGGTTCCTCGAACCCCTTCGCCGCGACGTCGCGGGCCTCTCCGAACGACACGGCCGATCGCGTGAGCGCGTGCGCCGTCGCGCCCACCAGTACCTCGCCGGGGTCCGCGGCGGTCTGCAGGCGCGCGGCGGCGTTCACCACCGAGCCGGTCACGAGCAGCTGCTCCGAGGGTCCGCTGCCGGTCGCCGCCTCGCCCGATTCGATGCCGACCCTCACCTCGAGCTCCTGGGCGAGCCCGAGCTCCTCGCGCATGCGGTGCGCCCGGGCACGGATCGCGAGGCCGGCCCGCACGGCGCGCAGGGCGTCGTCCTCGTGCACCTGGTGCAGGCCGAAGACCGCCATCACCGCATCGCCGATGAACTTCTCCGGCCGCCCGCGCAGGTTCAGCAGCTCCTGGGTCGCGGCGTCGTAGAACCGGCCGAGCACTTCGCGGGCACGCTCGGCGTCGAGCCGCTGCGCGAGCCCGGTGGAGTCGACCAGATCGGCGAAGAGGACCGTCACGACCTTGCGCTCGTCGGTGCCGAGAGAGCTCGCGACCGCGGCGCCGCAGCCCGAGCAGAATCGGGCGTCGTCGGGCAGGGGGCGGCCACAGACGGCACACGTCATGACCCTCAGCATAGGAGCCGCCGCCGACGCCACGGGGTCTGCGTCCCGCGGGTCGGCGTCCGTCAGGACCGCGTCGGGGAGAGTTCGCGCTCCAGCGGGGTGCGGAACCGGGGCCGGATGCGCACGTCGCCGAGCCAGTCGGCCAGGCGGACCCGCGCCGCGTCGATCGCCGCGGCGGCGTCGCGCCCCACCGGTTCCAGCAGGCGCGTCACGATCTCACCGTGGTCGGCCTGCCCCCAGCCACCGACGACGCGACCGTCCGCCCAGACCGTCGGCCCGGCGTTGCCGTTGCGGTCGAACAGGGCCCCCGCGTGAGGACCGAGGTACCAATCGCGCTGCTTCCACCCCATCACGGTCGCGTCGAGCGCGGGCAGCAGCGCGATCCACGGCTCCGCCGACGCCACGGGCTCGAGGTCGTCGGGCAGCACCCAGCCCGAGTCCCGCTCGAGGGACACCTCGACGGCCTCGATCGCGGCGAGCGTCGATGCCGCGAGCCCGGCCGTCCAACCGGTCCACCAGCGGACGTCGGTCGTCGTGGCGGGGCCGAACGCCCGCAGCCACCGCCGGAGCAGCTCGGCGCAGGCCTCGTCGTGGGGCACCGCCGGCAGCCCGCCTTCGATCCAGCGATCGGTGGGAGCCCATCGGTACTGCCCCGAGGTCCAGCGGCCGAGCGGTCGTGCCCGCACGATGAGACCCGCGGTCGCGAGCAGGAACAGCACGCGCGTCGAGAGGCCGATCGTGCCGCCCCAGGTCTTCCCTTCGCCGAACGTGAGCTTCGTCGCCAGCTCGGGCACGTCGGCGGTGAGTTCGCGGGCGCTCGCCTCGCCCCGGGCCTCGAGTGCCGCGAGGGTTCGGCTCGACACGTCGTCGAGCCATGCCTCCGCCTCGTCGGTGACGGCCTGCTCCGCCAGCACGGCGATCAGGCGCTTGCGCTGACCGGGGAGGAGCGCCTTCGTGCAGGCCTCGTCCATCACGCCGGCGAGGTCGGTGGGCACGACGAAGAGCGTGCGCCGCATACCCAGCATGCGCACCAACGAGCGACGGTCGTACAACTCGCGCTCGAGGTGCTCGGGCTCGAAGCCCTCCACCCGAGCCCACGCCGACAGGAAGACGGTCACCGGGTCGCTGGAGTGCAGCCCGGCGAGGTCCCTGGCCGCGCGTTCGGCCGACGTCGTGGGTCGCGCCAGGTGGTGACGCACCCCGAGCCGAGCGCGCCGTTCCTCGTCCCCGATCGTCCTCACGTCTCACATCATCCCGGACTTGGCCGACCGGCGCGCCGCACGACTCGTTCGATCTCGCGATCTCGCCGACCGATCCGCTCGCCACGGCCGCGTGAGCGCGGCGCTGGCCGATCGAAGAGGCGTGGAAGGCCCGCCGACGCTAGGCGCGGCCCTCGTTCCAGACCTCGGCGATCTGCGCGAAGCGGACCGGCTGGAACGCGAACAGGGCCCCGGCCTCCACCTTCACCGACTCGGTCTGCGTGCCGGCCGCGAAGATGACGGGCCCGTGGTCGTGGACCGTCGGATCCACGATCGTGTCGACGCCGAGCAGCGGCGCGATCGGGGGCAGGGCTCCGAGCTCGAACCCGCCGAAGTCGTGCGTGATCTCGCCCTCGGTCGCGAGCGTCGCACCGGGGTCGTCCACGACCTCGCGGACGAGGCTCATGTCGAGCCGCTCGCCGCTGGGCAGGACCAGCGCGACGTGACCGTGCCTCGTGTCGAGGATCACCGTCTTCAGGACCTCGTCGGCCTTGATGCCGAGCGCGTGTGCCTCGTCGATGCCCGTGAACGCACGCTCGTGCATCAGCACCTCGTGCTCGATGTCCTTGCCGTCCAGGTAGTCGGTCAGGATCGTCATGGCGCACCACCTTCCTCGTCACCCTCAGCCAACCAACACGGGCCCCGCGCGACACGGGCACCCGGGCCCGCGTGCGGGGGGCCGTCGGAACCACCCCGGGTGGGAATGCCGTGAGGCCCGGCGGCGTTGAGATACCCCAGGGGGTATCTCGCTCCCGCTCGATCCGACGAGGAGGAACCGACGTGGCGACCGTGGACCTGACCGCAGCGACGTTCGAGCAGACCGTGAACGGCGACGGCATCGTGCTCGTGGACTTCTGGGCCGACTGGTGCGGCCCGTGCCAGATGTTCGCGCCGATCTACGAACAGGCGTCGACGACCCACGACGACGTGGTCTTCGGCAAGGTCGACACCGAGGCCGAGCAGGCGCTCGCCGCCGGGTTCGGCATCCGTTCGATCCCCACGCTCATGGCGTTCCGCGAGGGCGTGCTCGTGTTCGCCCAGCCGGGGGCGCTGCCCGAGCCGGCGCTGCAGCAGTTGATCGGGGCCGTGCGCGACCTCGACATGGACGACGTGCGCCGCCAGGTCGCCGAGGCCGAGGAGCGCGAGGCGGCGGGGAACCGGTCGTGACCTCCGGGTGACGGATGCGCGTGACCCTCGGCGTCGACGTGGCCTGATCCGACCGATCCGGGCAGCTGGCAGGGGGTAGGCTTCCCGGCCGATGGCGCCCGACAACGACTTCGAGCCGATCGTCACGGAGCGACTGGTGCTCCGGCGGTCCCATGCCGGCGACGCCCCGGCGATCTCGGCGTACCGGAGCGATCCCGAGGTGCATCGGTACCAGGGGTGGGAGCGCACCGATCACGACGGCGTGCGTGAGGAGATCGAGGCGATGGCGAGCCGAGCGCCGGGCGAGCCGGGCGGCTGGGTGCAGTTCTCGGTCGAGGAACGAGACACGGGCCGGCTCGTCGGCGACGTCGGTCTGAGCCCCGCCGAGGACGAGCCGAGCGTGATCAAGGTGGGCTACACGATGGATCCCGCGTTCCAGGGGCGCGGCTACGCGACGGAGGCGGTCGCCGCCCTGATCGCCTACGCGTTCGAGGCACTGGGGGCCGACGTGGTGCGCGCCTACGCGAGCGCCGCGAATCTGCCGTCGATCAGGGTCGCGGAGAAGGCCGGCATGCGCCTCGTCGAACGCTTCGAGCGCACGTACGAGGGCGAGACCTGGCAGGGCGTCCGCTACGAGATCGACCGCTCCTGATGCCTGCCCCTCGGCACCAGCATGAAGAGCGCGGCGACCCAGAACGCGATCGCCAGTCCCACGGTCTCGGGCGCGAACGCGGTCGCGCCGACCACGTCGGCCCGCTCCTGGAACACACCCGCCGCCATCATGTTGATCTGGTAGACGGCGCCCATCACCGCCATCGCGGTGCCCAGCAGGTACCCGAGCGGCAGCCGCCGGAACAACAGCACGCCCGAGAGCACGAGGCTCGGCACGAGGAACGCCAGGTCGAGCGCGAACACCAGGTGCTGCCCGGCGACCGGCACCTCGGCGATGAGCTCACCCGTCGCCACGTTGCGTGCGAGCACGAACAGCCAGAGCAGTCCCTGCACGATGCCGACGACGGCGAGGAACATCCCCACCCACCGAGCGCCCCGCACCCGGTCGAACGTCGCGGCGATCGCGACGAGGTCGGTGCTCACGAGCGCACACGCCAACGCGAAGATCGACGTGGACAGCATCGCGATGTGCAGCACGAACGCGTCGTTGAACGTCGTGCCGAACGCGTAGAACGCGGCGTTGTAGACGGAGTACACGAGCATGCCGATCCACACCGCGCGGGCCCGCTGCGATCCACGCACCGCCAACACGAGGGAACCGAGCAGCAGCGGCGCCGCGAGCACCAGCGTCACGAGGTCGCCGCCCCGCAGAGCCTCGCGGGCCCATCCGCCTTCGTCGTACAGATCCGGCGCGAACAGCCCGACCGCGGACGCCGCAACCATCAGCGCGACGATCACGCCCGAAAGCACCACGGCGGCGCGCTCGGCGGTTCGGGCGTGGTCGGCGTGGGCGAGCACCTCGGGAGACTCCGGGATGCGCAGGTCCGAGCCGGAGGGATCGAGGGCGTTCATGTCCATGGTCCTCACCTCCGGTTCCGACGCTAGGCTCGTCGCCGTGCCGCGCCATGGTCCAGGTGGCCCGGTCGGTCGGGGCCACCCGTTCCTGACTCATCCGTCCTCGAGGCGAGCGGTGGCCTCCTTCAGATCCCGCTCGGCGCGGGCGAGCTCCAGCTCACCGGCGGAGGCCGCCGCCTCCGCGTCCGCGTGCTTGCGCTCGACCACCTCGAGTCGCCGGCGCATGCCCTCGAGCTCGTGCGCGAACCCGTCCGCAACCCCTCGCGCCTTTCGCGCGCGACGTGCGACCGCGTCGCGATCGCGGCGCAGCCGGGCCACCTCGGCCCGCAGCTCGGCTCCTGTTGCCCGGTCTGCCGCCGTCGCTCCCGTGCCCCCGGCCGCGCGACCCCCTCTCGGGCGGGAGACGCCCCGCTCCGGTCCCGGTGGGGGCTCGTCCGGGGCCACGCCCCCCTCGAGCGACGTGAGTCCGAACACGTCGCCGAATCCGCCGCCGGTGGACGGCGGCCGTTCCAGGGTGCCGGCGGACAGCGCCGCGCCCGCGGCCGGGTCGACCGAGCACGCTTCCAAGGCGACGCCGATCGCGTCGGCATGGGTCTGCGAGGCCCGCCCGGCCTCCGTGAGGGCCTCCGTCGCGGTCTTCGTGAGCTCGCGCACCGCTTCCTTGCGCGCGGCCCCCGCCTTCCGGAGCCGGTCGGTCGCCCCCCGTTTCGACGACAGCGCGGCCTGCTGCGCCGCCCGGACCTCGGCCCCGGAGTCCAACAGCCCCCGGACGCCGTCGGGGTCGCGGATGCTGAGTTGGTTCAGAGCCCAGGCGACCACGGTCGGCTTGCGGAGCGCCTTCACGACGGCCGCGTCGTCGTCTCGACCGGACGCGCGGAGCCGTGCGACCAGGGCGTCCCGGGCAGCGATGAACCCCTCGGGGGCCTCTCGCAAGAGCGAGGCGGCCTCGTCGGGGATCGGAGCGGCCGATGTCATGGCGCATCCTTAGCACGGCGCGGGCGATGGATGCATCGTGAGCGTCGGTCGGCGCTCGAGCCTAGGGGCCGAGCACGTCGAAGCGATCGACCGCCACCCAGGTTCCGCTCGACGACGGCGCCCGGCGGCCGAGCACCTCGATCGTCAGCGTGTGTGCGCCGTCCGTGAGGCCGTCGACGCGTTCCACGACGCCGAACGCGCGCGTGGCCGCGAACAGGTCGACGATCCGCAGGGCCTCACCGTCGACCCACAGACGGGCGCGACCGCGGTTCGGGCCGGTCACGGTGACCCAGTCGATGCCGGCGCCGTCGAACCGGATCCGCACCGTCGACCCCGCTCGCTCGCTCAGCGCGAACGCGCCGCCCGACGCCGCGCTCGTCGAGGTGCGTCGCCAGGCGCGGGCGGGGGAGAGCGCCACGGGGGCGTGCCCCTGCTCGACCGACCGCGCGGCCTCGAAGGGGTGGACGAGCGCAGCGGCGGCGTTGCCGACGCGGTCGACGACCGGGTCGGCGCCGGGCGGGTCGACGAGCACCTCGTAGTCGCGGCCCGGCACGAGCGGCGAGGACGGCGTGAGCATCACGGAACGCAGCAGGCCGTCGCACCCGACCGTCGCGCCGTCGGCCGAGCGGCACCGACGCGTCACCGTCACCCGGTCGTCGCCGGCCCTCTGGAGGAGCACGTTCGCCGCGTCCACGTGGCGGACCGGTTCGTCGAACGCCACGACGACCGGCCCGCGGAACCCGTCGGCCACCTCGACATCGGCGACGGGCGCGGTGATGTCGGTGACGAAGGTGGCATGCACCGACCGGTTGCCGCGCATCGTGATCGTGCAGGTCTCGTCGGTCCCCGAGCAGGCGCCGCCCCACCCCGTGAAGTAGGCGCCGTCGTCAGGCCGAGCGGTGAGCGTGACCGTGGTATCCGGGTCGACGCTCTTCTCGCAGGTGGAGCTACATCCGAGGCCGGCGGGCGCGCTGACGATCGTGCCGGCGTCGCCCTCCACCTCGAGGGAGAGCCGCCGGATCGTGATCGGGCCGAGCGAGTTCCCCCGCACGACGTCGAGGTCGACCCTGCCGGCGATGCCGGCGACCTGTCCGTGGCTCGTGTACTGCCACACGTGCCAGCCGTTCCCGTCCCACTCCCCGGCGGGCAGCAGCGGTGACTCGACACCCCAGTGCGCGATCCAGAGCGGCGATCCGTCGCGGGCCAGCGCGCGCGTGTCGCCGGTGCGGCGCTCCCAGCCGTGCGGGCTCGTGTACACGAGGGGTGTGACACCGGTGAGGCGGCGCACCTCGGCCGTCCAGCGGCGCGCCCACAGCGTGACGTCCTGCTGGTCGAGGCCGCGGCTCGTCTCGAGGTCGAGCACGGGGAGCAGGTAGCCGGGCCGAGGGTCGGCCTGGCTCACGAACCACCGTGCCTCCTCGACGGCATCGCCCTTCGACGGGTCGGGCCGGGCGAAGTGGTACGCCCCCACGAGCAGCCCGTTGGCCCGGGCGCCCGCACGGTTCGCGAAGAACGTGGGGTCGAGGATGTCGTGCCCGTCGGTCGCCTTGAGGAAGGCGAACCGCTTGCCCTTCTCGGCCACCCGTTGCCAGTCGATCGTGCCTTGCCAGTGGCTCACGTCGATGCCGGGGAGCGTGGGCCCCACGTCGAGGCGCACCTGCTCGGCACCCTGCGGACCCGCCTCGCCGGACGACCCCGCGAAGCCCCCGGGCCGGCTCACACGAGCAACCCCGGGCTCCGACGCGTCGGCGATCGATGCGGCGACCGCCACGGCGCTCGCCGTGAGGACGGCGTAGGCCAGGAACGAGCGACGTGTCGGGGACGGTGTGGTCGGCATGAGGGCTGGTGATCGAGGTCGAGACTACCCGTTCCCTGTCGGCCGCCGGGCATCCGGGCTGTAGCGGCGATCGAGCCGGGCCGCCATGAGAGGAGGCGACGGTGAAAGTCCTCTACCGCGGACCCCGGGCATCGGGCATCTCGGCGTAGATCCGGCAAGGCGCGGCTTCCACGCCGGCCAGGCGCACGAACGGGGCCCGCAGCTCGAATCGGTCGCCGACCGCGCCGAGGTTGGTGGCCTGCTCCACGATCGGGATGTCGTTGCCGAGCAGGGCTCGATGCACGACGAAGTCCTCCGAGGTGAAGTCGGGCGTGACGGCGCACTCCTCTTCGAAGAAGTCGACCACGACCGCCTTGGGGCGAATGGAAGCGAGCCAGCGCGCAGCCTCCTCAGTGAGGAACGGTGATCGGGTGTAGTAGCCGGGGAAGCGGCCCCACCAACGGTCCGTCCAACCCGTGCGGACCACCACGATGTCGCCTTCGGCGGGCGGGTTGCCGGCGGCCCGGAGGCGGTCGGCACCGATCGCCTCCCGCTCGCCGGCGTCGTGCACGTCGATCACGACGGCGGGTCCGCACACCTCGTCGAGCCTGAGGGCCTCGATCGCTCGGCCCGACTCGACCACGTGCAGCGGGGTATCGACGTGCGAACCGGTGTGCAGGAGGGCGGCGAGGCGGCTCGACTGCCAGTGTCCCGGCCCCCTCGTGACCGTCTCGAGCACGACCGGAGGGCTGCCGGCAGCCGGTGGCCCCAGGGTCGTGGCATCCACCGTCACGCTCAGGTCCACGATCATCGCTCCGCTCCTTCCCCTCGACCGATCGCCGATGCGTTCGTCCTCGCCCCGGGCCCCGGCAGGAACCTCCCCGGTCGGGACCCGAAGGGCACGCCGTTCGCGGCGATCTCCTCACCTCGCAGGAACACCGAGACGACGTCGCCCTGGGTGCGCAGCCCGGCGAACGGGGTCCAGCCCGCCTTCGAGATCACGTCGTCGTTGCTGATGGTCACCCACGCCTCCGGATCGACGAGCACGATGTCGGCGTCGGCTCCAGGGTCCAGGTGACCCTTGCGCTCCGAGAGGCCGTAACGGCGTGCCGGTTCCAGGGAGTACCGGCGCACGAGATCGTGCCAGCGCAGACGTCCCTTCGCGACCGCGTCGAGCATCAGCCGCATCGTCGTGTCAAGGCCCGGGAGCCCGAACGGAGCCCCCCAGATGCCTCCCTCGGACTTCTGGGCAACCGTCGACGGCGCGTGGTCGGAGGCCACGTGCGTCAAGACCCCGTCGGACAGCAGTCGCCACATCGCCGCCCGATCGTCCGACGAGCGGTTCCGTGCCGGCGGTGTGAACTTCCGGAACGGACCGTGCCGCTCCACTTCGTCCTCATCCAGCAGGAGGTACTGGGGACATGCCTCGGCAGCGATGAGCGCCCCTCGTGCCCGCGCTGCCTCGACGAGCCGGGCGACCTCGGGCGAGCTCACGTGTGCGATCGTGATCCGCGCACCCGCCGCTCCGGCCGCCTCGGTGACCGCCCGGACCGCTCGAAGCTCTGCCTCGGGCGACCTCCACTCGACGAGCAGAGCCGGGTCCTCGCGTCCCTCGGCCCGGAGCGCGGCTTCCGCCTCGGCGGTCGATCGCTCGTCCTCGCAGTGCACGAGACAGACGCCGTCGAAGCTCGCGACCCGATCGAACACCGATCGAAGCGTGGGCCCTTCGATACCCGGGACGCCATGGGTCGTGCAGGTGAAGACCTTGAAGAACGTCACGCCCGCGGCCCATGCCGGTTCCAGTGCGTGCAACCGATCGGGCCAGACGTGTGCGGCGAGGCCGAAGTCCACGTGTGAGCGGCCACGCACCGATGCGAGCTTGTCCGAGAGTTCGTCGGCGGTCCGGACGGGATGTGCATGGGTGTGCTCCACGATCGTGGTGACCCCGCGCGCCGCCGCGGCCGCCGTTCCCGTCGGGAAGTCCTCTCGTTCCGTCGCTCCCGGATCCATCAGGTGGACGTGGGTGTCGACCATGCCCGGCATGACGAGCAGGCCGGCGGCGTCGACGGTCCGTCGGCCAGCAGGTGAGGCCCCGCGACGGACGATCCGGGCGATGCGACCGTCGCTGACGAGCACATCGCCGCGCCGAGTGCCGTCGGCCGTCACGATCACGCCCCCCACGATCGCGAGATCCGGTTCGATGCCCATGGACCACCTCTCCGGTCGACTGGTCGGCCGTTCCCGGCCTGACCAAAGTTATACATAATGTGCTATGTATAGACCTCCGAGATCGGATGGAGGGACGGAGGGTCGATGACGTCGGAACCATGGCACACCGATCGTTGGTTCACGAGCCCGTGGAACTTCTTGCCGGAGGTGACCGAGGGGTTCGACCTGCCGTCGCAGGTGCAGGTGCACGACGTCACCCTGCGTGACGGTGAGCAGCAGGCCGGGGTCGTCTTCACGGCCGACGAGAAGCTCCGCATCGCCGAGGCGCTCGCGGAGGCCGGGGTCCACCGGATCGAGGCCGGCCTGCCCGCGGTGTCACCCGCCGACGACGAGGCCGTCCGGCTCATGGTCAAGGCGGGGCTGCCCTCGGAGATCTACGCGTTCAGCCGGTGCATGGTCGACGACGTCAAGCGCGCGGCCGACTGCGGCGTCACCGGAGTGGTGATGGAGATCCCCTCGTCGCACCACCTGATCGAGCAGGCGTACCGCTGGCCGGTCGAGCGCGCGATCGACGCCTCGGTCGAGGCGACCTCGCTCGCCCACGAGCTCGGCCTCAAGGTTTCGTTCTTCCCGATCGACGCCACCCGGGCCGGACTCGCGGAGTACCTCGACCTGCTGGAGAAGGTCGCGACCGACGGGCACGTCGACGCCGTCGGCCTCGTCGACACGTTCGGCGTGCTCTCGCCCCACGGCGTGCAGCTGTTCGTCCGGCGCACCCGGGAGCGCCTGGGCGTGCCGCTGGAGACCCATTTCCACATGGACTTCGGCCTCGGGGTCGCCAACACCCTCATCGCGATCGCCGAGGGTGTCGAGGTGATCCAGACGACCGTGACCGGCATCGGGGAGCGCGCCGGCAACACGCCGATGGAGGAGACGGTGCTCGCCCTGCTCACGATGTACGGGCTCGACACCGGCATCCGCACCGAGCGCTTCTTCGATCTGTCGAAGATGGTGATGGAGATCGCGGGCGTCTCGCAGCCATCGAACCGCCCGGTCGTGGGCGAGCGTCTCTACAACGTGGAGTCGGGCATCATCACGACCTGGGTGCGCAACGTCGGTGACGAGCTGACCGAGAGCTTCCCCTACCGGCCCGAGCTCGTGGGTCAGCCGGCCCCGGTGCTCGTGCTCGGTAAGGGCTCCGGCATCGACTCGGTCGCCGCGGCGCTCGAGCGGCTGGGTTTGTCGGCCACCGACGAGCAGGCCCTCGCGATCCTCGACGAGGTGAAGGCTTGTTCGCTGCAGACGAAGGGCCTGGTCGACGACGAGGCGTTCACCGCGATCGTCGAACGGGTCACCGCTTGAGCTCTCGACAGGAGGAAGGAACGTCGGCATGAAGGAAGCGTTCGGCTACGCCAACATCGAGTGGAAGCGGGGCATCGACTGGGACGCCGTGCGCGCGTACCGGCTCGATCGGGCACGCGACGCGATGGCCCGCCACGGCCTCGGCGCGATGCTGCTGATGTACGACGAGAACATCCGGTACGTCACCTCCACCCTCACCCCGGGGTGGAACAAGCTGAAGCCGGGGCTGCGCTACGCGGTGCTCGTGGAGGGCAAGGAGCCGATCCTGTACGAGCAGGGAGACATCGGCATCCACATCAAGGCACACTCCCCGTGGATCCCCCAGGAGAACGTGCGGCACTCATTCGCATGGATCAAGGGTGCCGCGGGACCGGCCGCACAGATGCAGGTCGACAAGTTCACCGACGCGCTGGTCGGCGACCTCGAGGACGCCGGCGTCAGGGACAAGCCGCTCGGCGTGGACTTCATCGACATCACGATGATGAAGACGTTCGAGCGTGCCGGCATCACCTGGACCGACGGCATGACCCCGATGATGGAGGCCCGTGCCGTCAAGAGCCCCGACGAGCAGAACTGCTCGCGCATCGTGGGGTCGATCTGCGACGCGCTGCACTACGAGATGACCCAGTTCATCCGCCCCGGACTCACCGAGAACCAGGTGGCGGCCCACGGGTTCGAGTACCTCTACTCGTTCCCCGGCGTGGAAGACGTCGAGGACGTGATCGTCTCCTCGGGCCCCAACGCCTGGCCGAATTGGCGGAACTTCTCCGACCGCATCATCCGCCCGGGCGAGCTCGTGATCATCGACGTCGCGGCGTTGACCTGGAACGGGTTCAAGTCGTGCGTCTATCGCACGTACTGCGTCGGCGGGAAGCCGACCGACGAGATGAAGAGCTACTACGACACCGCGCTGACGTGGTTGCGCGACTCGATCGACGCGGTGAAGCCCGGCGTCACCACGCGTGACATCGCCTCGAAGTGGCCGAGCGCGATGGACACCTGGGGCTACGAGGACGAGGACGAGGCCGCCGCGAACCTGTGGGGCCACGGGCTCGGGCTCGCGCAGTACGACCAGCCTGTGATCTCGCGCATCTGGTCGCTCGACCACCCCATCGAGATCAAGCCGGGCATGGTGTTCGCGCTCGAGACCCAGCACGGAAAGGTCCACGATTTCGGCGTGCGCCTCGAGGAGATGCTCGTCGTCACCGACACCGGGCACGAGCTGATCACCTCGTTCCCGATCGACGAGATCACGGTCGTGGACTGATCGTGCCGGACCTGCTCACCCTCGACGATCCGCGGGCGTGCGAGATCGCGGTCTCCGGAGCCAAGGCTGCCGGTCTCGCGGAGGCCGTGGCTCGCGGCCTGCCGGTGGTGCCGGGTGTCGTCGTCCCGGCCGACGCGCTGGCGCCCGCGGTCGCCGAGGGGAGGAACGCGCTGAGCCGGAGCCCCGCCGCCGCGCGGCTCGCGGTCGCCGGGGCTCGTATCGACGCCTCTGTGCTCGAGGCGCTGCATGCCGCGTGCGTGGGCTTCCGGCACGGCGCGATCGTGCGATCGTCGAGTCCGCTCGAGCGGGATCCGCGGTGGTCGGGAGCCTTCGCGACCTATCACGAAGTCGGGCCCGACGACCTCCGAACAGCGCTGTTGGGATGCGCGGCGTCGCTGTTCTCCCGCGACGTCGTCGCCCGTGCCGACGAGATGGGGATGTCGCCGACCGATCTCTCGGTCGCGGGCCTGATCCAGCCCTGGCTGCCGTTCGACGGTGGTGGCACCGCGTCAGTGGCGAGCGACGGCGTGGTGACCGTCCACGGCGCGCGCGGTGACCCTGCGATGCTCGTGTCCGGCCGCGCGCAGGGGGGAAGTGCGACGGTGGCCGTCGACGGCCGGGTCGAGGGACACCTCGTGGCTGAGGGCTTCGCGCCGGTCGTGGTGTTGGGGGTCGCGGAGCTGGCGCGGCGGGTCGTCGACCGCCTCGGCGCCAGCGTGATCGAGTGGGGGATCGCGGACGCCGAGATCCGTCTGTTGCAGGTCAGGAACCCGGTGGCGGCACCGGCCCCCCCCTTCCATCTCGAGGAGCCCGCCCGGCCTTCGACCACGATGGAGCGACGGCTCGCGCGGCTCGCCCTGCGGTTCCCCGGGCCGATCGGGGAGCTGACCGTGCTGCCGTGGGCGGTGACCTTCGACGAGCCGCTCGATCCGGCGCCGACCGTCGTCACCGATCCGACCGCTGCGTACGAGCGGATCCTCGCTGATGCCGCCGAGCTCCGTGCGCACGTCTGGGGGACCGACCCCCAGACTGCGGGCGCATCGTGGTCCGAGGCGGCTCGCACCCTTCTGTCGGGTGACGCCGACGGGTCGGATCCGGACACCTTCGGTCGGCTCCGCCGGCCTGATCGTGCCGTGGCGGCCCGGCTCCTCGGTTCGATCCGAGGGCTCGGGGAGGCGCTGGTGGGCAGGGGCGCGCTCTCCCACCCGGAGACGATCTGGCGCCTGACGCCTCACGATCTCGAGTTGGCGGCGCGCGATGCGAGTGACCGGGCGACGATCTCCCACGGACCTGATCGATGGGAGCCGTTCATCGCCTCGGTGGTGTTCGCAGGCGGCGAGGTGTCCGTGGGTCTCCCCGTCGCCCCCGGTGTCGGGGCGGGCGTGGCACACCCCCTGGTCGCCGGAGCCGGCCGCCCCGGCCCGCGGGCGGTCCTGATCGCCCAACGCCCGCTGCCGCAGATCGCGCCCCTGCTCTGGGGGTGTGCGGGGCTCGTCACGATCGAGGGGAACGAGGGGGCTCACCTGTTCGAGGTGGCCCGATCCCTCGGGGTGCCCGCGGTGACGAGCCTGCGCCTGGGCGTGTCCGGTGCGCCCGCGCCGGACACGCCCGTGGCGGTCGACGGTGACCGCGGCACCGTCGCCCTCCTCGAGGCCGACCCGGTGACGGAGCGGCTGATGACGGTGGAGGCGAGAGCGTGAACGAGCGCGGCAGCGGTGGAGAGACGGCCGACCGGCGGCGTCGTCCCGAGGGCACGGTGACGATCGACATCCATTGCCATGTCGGGTCGACCGACGCCGACCAGATGGCCCGGCCGTCCTTCTCGCCGGAGAAGGATCCGTTCGTGCACTTCGCGGGTCCGGCGAGCGCCGCGTACAACGAGCGGCACTTCGCGGAGATCGTGCCGAAGCTCACCGTGGTCCAGGAGCGGCTCGCCGACATGGATCGCATGGGCATCGACATCCAGGCGATCTCCGTGGCGCCACCCCAGTACTACTACTGGGCCGAGCCCGATCTCGGCCAGAAGCTCGCCCGGATGCAGAACGACAACATCGCGAGCGTGGTCGCCGAGCATCCCGACCGGTTCGTGGGGCTCGGCACGGTGCCCCTTCAAGACGTCGGCGCTTCGTTGGATGAGCTCGAACGCATCGCGGACGATCTCCGGTTCCCCGGCATCGAGATCTGCACGAACGTGAACGGCGACGACTTCGACGATCCGCGGTTCCTGCCGTTCTTCGAGCGCTGCCGTGACCTCGACCTGATGCTCGTCGTGCACCCGAACGGGTTCACCCAGGGTGAGCGTCTGGCTGCCTACTACCTGATCAACACGATCGGTATGCCGCTCGACTCGACCGTCTTCCTGGCTCGGCTGATCTTCGGCGGGGTCCTGGAGCGGGTCCCCGATCTCAAGATGTGCATCGTGCACGGCGGTGGGTACCTGCCGTCCTACCCCTCCCGTTACGACCACGCGTGGCGTGCGCGCGCCGACGTCCGCGAGTTCATCCCCGATCACCCGCCGAGCACCTACCTCAAGCGGCTGTACTTCGACACCATGCTGTACGACGCGTACGAGTTGGCGGCGCTGATCGAGCGGTACGGCGCCGACCACGTGCTGCTGGGTACCGACTACCCCTACGACATGGGCGAGGACGACCCCGTCGAGCTGATCTGTTCGATCGAGGGCCTCAGCGACGCCGAGCTGTCGCAGATCCTTGGCGGGAACGCCGCGCGCCTGCTGAACCTCGGGAGCTGACGATGGCGCTCGTGGTGGTCACCGACCACGTCTTCCCCCACCTCGACCAGGAGCGAGCGATGCTGGCCGCGGCGGGCCACGAGCTCCGCTTCGACGGCAACGCGTCCACACCGGACGAGGTCGCCGATGTCGTCCGCGGCGCCGCCGGGATCCTCAACTGCTACACCCCGATCCCCTCGGACCTCACGAGGTCGCTCGAGGGATGTCGGATCATCGCCCGCTACGGCATCGGCCTCGACACGATCGACGTCGCCGCCGCGACCGAGGCGGGGATCGTCGTGACCAACGTGCCCGACTACTGCATCGACGAGGTCTCCGACCACGCGCTCGCGCTGATCATGGGGCTCACCAGGGGCATCGTGCGGCTCGATCGCCGGGTGCACATGGGCTCGTGGAGTCCGATGGACGCGTCGCCGCTGCATCGCCTGCGCGGCCGCACCCTCGGGCTCGTCGGCTTCGGCAGGATCGCACGCGCCCTCGCCGCGAAGGCGTCGGCGGTCGGCTTCCGGGTGCTGGCGTTCGACCCGTTCCTGCCCGACGAGGCCATCGCCGATGCGGGTGCCGAGCCACGGGACCTCGCCACCCTGCTGGCGGGCGCCGACGTCGTGTCGTTGCACGCGCCGCTCACCCCCGACACCCATCACATGATCGGCACTGCCGAGCTTGGGTCGATGCGCCCGGGCGCGGTCATCGTGAACACGTCGCGCGGCGGGCTCGTCGACCTCGACGCGGTCCGCGAGGCGCTGTCTGGGGGCACGCTCGGCGGCGTGGCGCTCGACGTGATGGAGCAGGAACCGCCGGACCCCGACGACCCGTTACTCACGCACCCCGGCGTGATCATCACGCCGCACGCGGCCTTCTACAGCGAGGAATCGATGGCGGAGCTGCAGCGCAAGGCCACCGAGCAAGTGATCGACGCCTTGGCGGGCAAGGTGCCTCCCTACGCCGCGAACGCCCGCGAGCTCGGGCTCACCAGCGCCTGACCGACAGAGCTCCTCATCACGCCGAACCGACCGAGGCGGCAGAGACGATCGCCTGCCATCTGCCCCCGCGACGGGCCACGTCGACATCGAGACCGAAGCAGCGGCGCAGGTGCGCCGGCGTGAGCACCGCGTCGATCGGGCCCGCCGCGGTCAGCCGGCCGCCGCGGAGCAGGGCCGCATGCGTCGTCGAGGGCGGGATCTCCTCGAGGTGGTGCGTCGCGATCACCACCGCGAGCTCGCCGTCGCGCGCGACCGATCGCTCGATCGCCTCGATCAGCGCCTCGCGGGCCGGCAGGTCGAGGCCGGCCGCCGGTTCGTCGAGGACGAGCAGTTTCGGCTCGCCGAACATCGCGCGCGCCAGCAGCACGCGCTGTCGCTCGCCCTGGCTGCACGTCTCGAAGATCCGGTCGGCGAGAGGGCCACAGCCCACGTCGTCGAGGCGGGCACCGGCGCGTGCCACGTCGGCATCGTCGTACTCCTGGAACCACGGAGACAGCGCCGCACGCTTCCCGGTGAGCACCACGTCGATCACTCGCAGGTGTGGAGGGAACATCTCCGAGAGCGCGTGACTCGTATGGCCGATGTCGGCGTGCAGGCTGCGGACGTCGCCGCGTCCGAAGGTGAGGCCGAGCACCCGCGCGGTGCCCGACGACGGCTGCCGCCTCGCACCGATGATCGTGAGGAGCGTCGTCTTACCTCCGCCGTTGGGCCCGAGCAGAGCCCACCGCTTGCCGGGCAGGATCGAGAGCGACACAGGCCCCAGCACGGTCGTGCCGTCGATCCTCACGACGACGTCGCGGAGCTCGATGAGTGAGGTCGGTCCGGGCATCGTCGGCTCGGGAGACTCAGTCGGCCCCGGCGCCGTCGCGCTCGGCGCCGTCGGTCGCGCGGGCGCTCAGCTGCTCGGCCAGCTCACCCGATGCGTGCCGCAGATGGTCGCGGATCGCTCGCTGTGCCGCCTTCGCGTCGCCACGGATGCAGGCATCGAGGATCTCCTGGTGCTCGCCGTTGGCCTGATCCGACGGCTTGCGGCTGGCCACGAACATGTAGATGTACGGGGTCGAGGCGTCGCGCAGGTTGTCGATCAAGGAGCTGAGGTGCGGTCGATTGGCGCACTCGTAGAGCTTCAGGTGGAACTCGTCGTTCAGCCGCAGCCACCGCCGGGCGTCGGTGGTGCGCCGCATCCGGTCGATCAGCTCGTTCAGGTCCTTGGCGATCGCCGGCGTCAGACGGTCGATCGCATGCTTGACCGCGAGCGACTCGAGCACCTCGCGGATCTCGTAGTACTCCAACAGATCCTCGGCCGTCGGATGGAAGACCACCGCTCCGCGGTGCGGATCGATCCGCACGAGCCCCTCGGCCTGGAGCTGGGCGAACGCCTCTCGCACAGGGGTGGTGCTCACCCCGAACCGTTCGGCCACCTCGTTCTGGCGCAGCCTGGTGCCGGGGGCCAAACCGCCTTCCTGGATCTGGTCGCGGAGCATGCCCGCGACCACCTTGGCGGTGGTGTTCCGCCCCAGCACGGTCTTCGCCCTCGCTCCCATGGTCAATCCCGCCCGTACGATATCCGATACACGTTCACGCTCCGGGAGCCGATCCGACGGCCCCCGTGCCGGCGACGTCGAGCACCGCGCGGCCCACCACCCGACCCGCCTCGAGCGCATCGAAGACGTCGTTCACGCGTTCGAGGGGTGCCACCGTCCCGACGACCGGTCGAACCGCGCCCGCGGTCACGAGGCGGACCGCGCGTTCGAGATCGTCACGGTGCGCGTACCGAGAGCCCACGAGCTCCAGCTCGCCCAGCACGAACCGCGGGGTCGGCACGCTGATCGCGGTCGTCGGGGAGTACCCGACGCCGACGATCCGGCCGCCCTCTCGGACGAGCCGGATCGCGAGCGCGATCGTGGGCTCGTGACCGACGGTGTCGAGGACCACGTCGACGCCCTCGCCGTCGGTCGCGTCGAGGAGACCCTCGATCGCCGAGCCGTCGGCGCTCGAGCGGGCGTCGATCCCGACCTCCGACGCCGCCGTCAGCGTCGGCCCGTGGAGGTCGAAGCCGACCACGGTCGCCCCGGCGCTGACGGCGATCTGCGCCGCATGGATGCCGACACCTCCGAGCCCGAGCACGGCGACCCGCGCACCCGCCCGGACGCCGCCTCGGGTGACCACGGCTCGGTAGGCGGTGCCGAGGGCGCATGACATCGGTGCGGCCCGCACGGGATCGATCGGCTCGGGCACCTCGATCAGCCGGTCGACGGGGACCGCGAGTCGCTCCTGGAACCCCCCGGGGTGGGTGAAGCCCATCCAGGCCTCGAGTCGCGTGCAGAGGGTCTCGTCGCCTCGGCGGCACGAGGCGCAGCGCCCGCACGGCCAGTAGTGGAAGACGGTCACGAGCCGGCCCTCGGGCACCAGGCCTCGAGGATTGGTGCCGAGCACACGGCCGGCGACCTCGTGTCCCGGCACGTGGGGAAGGGTCAGGTCCGCGCTGTACGGCATCTGGCCGCGAGCGGTCTTGACGTCGCTGAAGCAGACCCCGCACGCGAGCACCTCGAGCAGTGCGTAACCGTTCGGCACTTCCGGCTCCGGCACGTCGATCGGCGTGAGCGGCTCGCCGTAGGCGGTGACGGCCATCGCCCTCATCACGCCGCCTCAGAGACGTCGACCACAATCTTCAGGGTGTCGGGGCCACCGCCGCGGGCGAACGCGTGGCCAACGTCTTGCAGGGGCACCCGGTCCGTCACGAGCGCTTCGAGGTCGACAGCGCCCGCGGCGACCGTCGCCACCGCGGCCTCGAGGTCCTGCGGCGTGGCCGCCCTCGGGCTCAGCACCGCGAGCTCCTTGTAGTAGAGCTGGTAGTACGGGAACGCCCCCTCCGCCTCGGTGATCGTGCCGTAGGCGAGGATGCGACCGCCGGGCCGAGCGATCCGCACCGCCTGGGCGAGGGTCGCCACGGTGCCGGCACACTCGATGACGACGTCCGCGCCCCCGTCCGTGACCTCGCGCACGACGTCGTCGGCGTCGTGGGTGTCGGCCGCAACGACCGTCGCGCCCATCGCCTCACCGAGGGCGAGCTTGGTCGCCGAGCGGCTGATGCCGACGATCGGCACAGCACCCGCCGCGCTCGCCAGTTGCACGTGCATCAGCCCGGTCACGCCGAGGCCGATCACGGCGACCGACGCGCCGGAGCCGACGTCGGCCATCGCCTGTCCGTGCACGCACGTGGAGAGCACCTGGATCGACGGCGCCGTCGTGTCGGAGACCCCTTCGGGCACCGGATGCAGATTGGGGGATGGCACGAGCAGCGTCTCCTGCAGCCCTCCGTCACGATCGCGTCCGAGCAGCCAGCCCGACGTGCACAGGTTCCCTCTGCCTCCCCGGCAGAGCGCGCACGCCCCACACGTGACGCTGGGATCCACCACGACCCTCGTGCCGGCCGCCAGATCGCCGGACGTCGTCACGCCGACGATCTCGTGGCCGAGGATCCTGGGGTAGGCCACCGGGATCGAGCCGTGGAAGATGCTGAGGTCGGTGCCGCAGATGCCGACGGCGCGGACATCGACCGCCGTGTGCCCGGGCCTGGGCGCCGCGGTCTCCACGTCGCGTAGCGCGATGTGCTCGGGACCTTCCAAGACCATCGCTCGCAGGGCGGAGGCTCCTTCCCGGTGGACTCGAGCGCGGACTCGGCCGGAATGCTCGGCGGGCCCGCCACGGAACGTACATAATATACTGTCCGGACAGCCGGGATCGCTCGATGACTCGTGAAGGGAGGCGGCGCCCGTGGCGCACTACCTCAAGGAACGCACCGGTGTGTCCCCGGAGGCCTGGGAGGAGATCCGGGCGACGGTGAGCGAGATCCTCTCCGCGGTCGAGCGGGAGGGGGAGGCGGCGGTCCGGCGATACTCCGTGCGGTTCGACGGCTGGAGCCCCGAGCGGTTCCGCGTCTCCCAGGACGAGATCCTCGCGGCCCAGGACGCGCTCAGCGACGAGCTCCGAGAGCACGTCGCGTTCACCCAGGCGCAGGTGCGCAACTTCGCCGAGCTTCAGCGCTCCACCCTCGTCGACATGGAGTGGGAGACGCTGCCGGGGGTCACGCTGGGCCAACGGTTCCTGCCGGTGGCATCGGTCGGCGCCTACTCGCCGGGTGGCCTCTACCCGCTGATCGCCTCGGCGATCATGACGGTGGTGACGCCCCGCGTGGCCGGCGTCGAGCGCGTCGTGGCGTGCGCCCCCCCTCGTGATCCGAGCGGGATGCACCCACCGCAGCTCTACGCGATGGCCACCTCCGGGGCCGACGAGATCTTCTGTATCGGCGGCGTGCAGGCGTTCGCGGCGATGGCCTTCGGCATCGAGGATCTCGAGCCCACCGACATGCTGATCGGTGCGGGCAACGCCTACGTCGCCGAGGCGAAACGACAGCTCTTCGGCACGGTGGGCATCGACCTGCTCGCGGGCCCCACCGAGGTCATGGTGCTCGCCGACGACACGGGCGACCCCGACCTCGTGGCCGCCGACCTCCTCGGCCAGGCCGAGCACGGGCCGACCTCGCCGGCGACGCTCATCACGACGTCCGAGCGACTGGGCCGCGAGGTGGCGGACGCCGTGGACCGATGGCTCGAGGGGGAGTGGCCCACGAAGGACGTCGCGGGCACCGCATGGCGCGACCACGGAGCGATCATCGTGTGCGAAGACGACGAGGAAGCCGCTCAGGTCGCCGACGAGATCGCGCCCGAGCACCTGGAGATCCACACCGAGGACCCCGATCAGTACCTGAAGCGGCTGGGCTCCTACGGCACCCTGTTCCTCGGCACCCATGCGACCGTGGCGTATTCCGACAAGTCGATCGGTACGAACCACGTGCTGCCGACCCGCCGGGCAGCCCGCTACACGGGCGGTCTGTGGGTCGGGAAGTTCCTGAAGACGGTCACCTATCAACGGGTCTCGGCCGAGGGTTCCGCGCGGGTCGCGGCGACGGCCGCGGCGATCTCAGATGCGGAGCTGATGTTCGGCCACGCGCTCACCGCGAGGCTCCGCCTCGATCCCGAGCGGTTCCCCGACGCGATGCCGGCGATCCCACCGGACGAGTCGATCCGGTAGCCCATGACGGTGGGTCGTCCGGTCGTCGTCGTGACGGGTGCGACCAGGGGCATCGGTCGAGCGACCGCACTCGCGCACGGGCGTGCAGGGGCCGACGTGGTGCTGGCCGGGCGCGACGCCGATGGCCTCGAGGCCACCGCGGCGTCGCTCGAGGAGATCGGAGCCGGGTCGTCGTGCGTGCCCACCGACGTCACCGACGAGGCGCAGGTGGACGAGCTCGCCCGTCGATCGCTGGAACGTTTCGGCAGGGTCGATGCGTTGGTCGCCAACAGCGGCGTGGGAGGGCCCTCGGGGCCACTCTGGGAGCTCGGCCGTGACGAGTGGGATGCGACGTTCGCCGTGAACGTCACCGGGGTATTCCTGTGCGCGCGAGCGTTCCTGCCCTCGATGCTCGAGCGGGGGTCGGGTGCGATCGTCGTGATCGGCTCGATGACCGGGAAGCGACCGCTCTGGGGTCGGACCCCGTACGCCGCCAGCAAGCTGGCCCTCGTCGGCCTCGTGCGCACCCTCGCGCTGGAGACTGGATCGTTGGGCGTGCGCGTGAACCTCGTGTCGCCGGGTCCCGTGGCGGGCGAGCGCATGGAGTGGGCGTTCGAAGCCCAGGCGAAGGGCAGGGGTGTCTCGGTCGACCAGGCGCGCCGGGAGATGGTCGAGCAGATCCCGATCGGTCGGCTGGTGGAACCCGACGAGGTGGCGCAGGCCGTGGTCTCGTTGACGATCGGGGGCAACGCGGCGATCACGGGGATCGACCTGAACGTGAGCGGCGGCATGGTGACCTACTGAAGGGAGTTCCGATGTCGAGGATCGTCGATCTTTCACAGGAGATCTACACGGGGATGATGGTCTACCCCGGGCACCTGAAGACCGTGCTCTTCGACCACGCGTCGCACGAAGAGACGGCGCCTCGGTTCGACAGTGGGTTCTCGTTCCAGACCAAGGGGTTCCTGATGAACGACAACGGTCCGACCCACGTCGATTCGTTCAGCCACCTCGACCCCGACCCGTCGGCCCAGACGATCGACGAGATGCCGCTCGACCTGTTCTACGGCGAGGCGGTCTGCATCGACGTCACCGGCGCCGAGCCGCGCACCGACATCGGCGTCGAGCGCGTGGAGCAGGGTCTGACCGATGCGGAGCAGGAGGTGCGACGTGGCGACATCGTGCTCTTCCACACGGGCACGGCCACGAAGTACGGGGGCACCCCCGAGTACGTCAGGGAGTTCCCGGGCCTGGGGGCCGATGTCGCCGACTGGATCGTGGCGCGAGGTGTGAAGTCGTTCGGCATCGATACGTGTACGCCCGACAACCCTTCGAGCCGCGTCTACCCGATCCACATGATGGGACGCGCCCACCACATCACCCACTACGAGAACCTCACGAACCTCGATCGCGTGGTGGGGCGCCGGTTCACCTTCATCGGCCTGCCGTTGAAGCTCAAGGGCGCGCACGGCGGCCCGACCCGTGCGGTGGCGGTGCTGGATGACTGACGCCGGTCGACCCGGGGTCGGCGATCGGGCGCCGACGTTCACGCTCCGCAAGACGTTCGAGGAGAAGGTCTCGCTCGAGCACCTCCTCGAGGGAGGACCGCTGCTGCTGGCGTTCTACGTCTTCGACTTCGGCTCCGTCTGAAGCACCGAGCTGTCCCAGTTGGGGCAGGCTGCGCCTCGGGTCGAGGCGGTGGGTGGGTCGATCGCGGCCGTGGCGGTCACTGCGACCTTCTCGCAGATGGCGTTCGCGAAGCACCTCGGCGTGTCGTTCCCGTTGCTGTCCGACTGGAGCCGGGAGACGTGCGGAGCCTACGGCGTCCGGTACGACGTGTGGAAGGAGCACGAGGGGCTCGCGAAGCGGTCGCTGTTCGTGATCGATCGTGGGGGGGTGATCCGTTATCGATGGGTGAGCGAGGACGCCCTCGTGACCCCCGACGAGCAGGAAGCGATCGACGTCATGGCGTCGCTGTGACCTGTGGCACCGTTGTCCGGTCCGACCACAATCCGATCCCGACGCCCACGAGCACCAGCACGAGCGCCGCGAGGACCGTTACGGTCAGCGGCTCCTCAGTGAACGCGACCGACGTGGCGAGCCCGACGACCGGCACGGCCATGAACGCGAGGTTCGTGGTGACCGCGGGCATGCTCCGCCCGACCGTGAGCAGGCCCCACAGCCCGAAGGCCGAACCCAGGACGACCTGGTAGGCGACGATCGCGATGGTCGTCGGTTCCCATGGCACCCGGGGTGGCCCCTCGATCGCCCACGCGAGGAGCGTGAGCGGCACGGCGGCGACGATCAGCTGCCACGGCATCAACGCGAGCGGCGAGCCGGCCCACCGATGGGCCCGCACGTGCACCGAGGTCCCCGCGTTGGCCACCGCCGCGAGGAGGAGCATCGCGATGCCGGCGATGGTGCGGGCGTCGCGCCAGGCGAGCGACCACGGCTCGAGCAGCAGCACGAGACCGGCGCACCCCAGGGCGACGCCGGCGATCCTGCGGGGCGTGGGATGCTCGTGGAGGACGACGGCCGCCATCGGCACGGCCCAGAGCGCCGACGTGTACACGACGATCGCCGACCGGCCGGGCGCCACGATCTCCAGCGCGAGGAAGACGAGACCCGTCACGAGGGCGAGGTGGGCCAGTCCGACGCTCAGGACCACTGGCCGATCCTGCCTCGCCGGGCGCTGCATGCCGCGTGCGAGTCCGAGCACGATGGTGACCACCGCCGCGGCGCCCGCAACCCTCATCGCCGCGAGCCACAGGGGCGGCACGAGCTCGACGCCTGCGGCCATGATCGGCCAGTTGGCACCGAGCGCGAGCACCGTGGCGGCGGCCACGAGATAGACGGCCGGACGCCGCATCACGGGGGGCTCGGTCGGCCGCCGGTGCGTACCCCAGGCCCAGTCGCGGACGGTCGTCACCCGCTACTCGAGCAGGCGCTCGTCGTACTCGACGCGCGACAGGATCCGGGGGGCGTCGTCGGTGACCAGGACCATGTCCTCGATCCGCACGCCGCCCCCGCCCCGCACGTCGGGCACCCACACGAGGGGTTCCACGGCGAAGACCATGCCGGGACGCAGCTCGATCACGGTCGAACCGGGCATCGTCTCGCCGACGTAGGGCGGCTCGTTCGCGCCCATGCCGATGCCATGGCCGATGAACAGGCTGAACATGTGCTCGGCGAACCCGTGCTCCGCGACCTTCTCGATGACCGCGTCGGCGACCTCCTGGTTCGTCCGGCCGGGGCGCATCCGCTCGATGCCGGCCATGAGGCCCTCGTAGACGGCGCGATACACGCGGCGCTGCATCGCGGTCGGCTTCCCCACGATCGTCGTTCGGCCGATGTCCGCGAAGTACCCGTTCCACATCGCGCCGATGTCGATGAAGCAGAGATCCCCGTTGCGCACGATCTTGTCCGTGCAGATGCGGTGGGGTGGCGACATGTGCTCCCCGGAGGCGACGAAGGGGGTGATGACGTGGGCCATCTCCCCGCCGAGGTGGTACAGGGTCTGCATCGCATCGCCAGCGAGCTCGTTCTCACGCCGTCCGGCGTGTGCCCCGTCGAGTGCGCGCTGGGTCACCGAATCGCCGATCGCGCAGGCTTCCTCGATGATCGAGATCTCATCGTCCGACTTGATCAGGCGGACCCGCTGCATCAGGAGATCGCCGTCGGCCGGTTCGATGTCGGGCAGGTGGGCGGCCATCGACTCGACGAGCGACCAGTTCACCTGGTCGACGCCCATGCGGGCCGAGGTGACCCCGTGCTCGGCCAACAGCGGCGCAAGTACCGAGGTGACGAAGCCGTCGACGAGCTCGCGTTGCTCCATGATCGGGATCGGATGCGCGGCAGCCAGCCAGGACATGCCCATCGACGCCTTGTCGATCTCGCCGCCCGAACACAGCAGCACCGGGTCGGCGCCGTTCACCAGGAGCACCCCGTTGAGGGACGTCATCTTCCCCGCGATCAGCTGGGCGCGGAGCGACGTCAGGTAGCGGACGTTCTCGTCCTTCCACAGCAGGAGCGCGTCGAGGTCGGAGGATCGCAGCGCTTCCTGCACCGATGCGACTCGGTGACGCCGGAGCCGGTCGAAGTCGATCCGGTCTTCCCAGTCGACCGCCGACGTGCCCCTCGCGTAGCCCCCCATGGGTCCTGTATCCTACATCTTGTCTGATGACGAGCACGTGGGTAGATGCTGGTGAGGACCTGGAGCGGCATACCGCCCACGAATTCGTTCGTGAACGGCTCCGACGCGCGATCCTGCGCGGCGATCTTTCGGGCGGGGAGCGGCTGATCCAGGCCGACCTCGCCGAGATGCTCCACGTCAGCACGACGCCGGTGCGAGAGGCCCTCCGCGATCTGGCCACCGAGGGCCTCATCACCCTCGATCGCCATCGCGGCGGTGTCGTGCGCGAGCTCAACTGGGACGACATGGACGAGATCGGGCAGATCCGTCGTCAGCTGGAGCCGCTCGCGATGAGGCTCGTGATCGAGCGGATCGACGAGGCTCAGATCCGCGAGGCGGAGCGCCTGCTGCAACGCATGTCGAAGGAACGCGACGTCGGTGACTGGGTCGAGCTGAACCGGGCGTTCCATCTCGTGTTCCACGAGGCCACCGGCAACGCACGGCTGACCGCGATCATGAAGGGGCTCGAGGAGTCCGTCGCGGTGTACGTGGCGCAGGCCCAGCGCACGCATCCGGAGATGCGCCGCCTGGCCGACGCTGGGCACGCCGCGCTCGTGGAGGCGGTCCGCGCCCGCGACATCGACCGGGCGGTGCAGGTGATGGTGGAACACGTCGGGATGCCGATCGAGATGACCGAACACGCCGAGCGGCCGGTTCGTTGACCGCGGCATCTGCGCCCGTGCGCCTGGGCGTCGTCGGCCTCGGATGGTTCGGCGGCGTGCTGGCCGAGAGCGCCCGCGCGACCGGCGTGGCCGAGGTGGTCGCCTGCTTCGCACGCTCACCCGAGGCGCGGGCCACGTTCGCACGCGCGCACGGCTGTCGCGAGGCAGAGAGCGACGAGGCGCTGCTCGGGGCCCCGGACGTCGACGCGGTCATGCTCGCGACCCCGCATTCGACCCACGCCGACATGATCGAGCGAGCTGCCGACGCCGGGAAGCATGTCTTCGTCGAGAAGCCCCTCGCGCTGACGGTCGCCGATGCCGAGCGGGCGGTCGCCGCCACCGCGGCGGCGGGCGTCGTGCTTCAGGTGGGACACAATCGCCGGCGGCAGCCGGCCAATCGAGCGATCGCCTCGATGATCGAGCGGGGGGAACTCGGCACGGTCCTGCATCTCGAGGGCACGTACTCGGTGCCCGGCGGCCACAAGCCCGATCTGCCGGCCTGGCGGAGCGACCCGGCTGAATGCCCCGCCGGCAGCATGACGGCGCTCGGGGTCCATACCGTCGACACGTTCGCCGCATGGGTCGGCCGGGCGTCGCGGGTCGCGGCCTTCACGGCGCGGATCGCCGCGATGACGCCCCTCGACGAGGCGACCACCGTGATGATCGAGTACGCCTCGGGCCAGCTCGGCACGATCAGCACGTCGTACTTCACGCCGGCGATGAACACCGTCGCCGTGTTCGGCACCGAGCGGGCGGTCTGGAACGAAGAGGACGGCACGCGGCTGTTCGTGCAGGCCCGAGGGGAACCGTCGCGGACCGAGCAGCCGGTCGAGACCCTCGACACCATCACGGACGAGATCGCGGAGTTCGCTCGCTGCATCACCGACGGTGACGTACCGGAGACGGGCGGTCCGGCCGGGCTCGAGGTCGCCGCCGTCCTCGAGGGCATCGTGCGCAGCGCCTCCTCAGGGTGCGCGGTCGAGCTCGACGACCTGCGGGCGATCCCGTGAAGGGGATCGTATGAAGCGCCATGATCCGGACGGTGTCGCCGGTCCGTTCGCGAGTTACTCGCACGGGATCGAGCTCGACGAGCCGGTGCGGTTCCTGTTCGGCGCCGGCCAGGTCGGCGTCGACGCACAGGGCAGGATCGGCGAGGGTATCGAGGAACAGGCCACGCTCGTCTGGCGGAACATCGAGACGGTCCTCGGCGACGCCGACATGCGCATCGACCACATCGTGCAGCTCACGATGCTGCTGCTGCATCGCGAAGACTATGCGGCCGCCCGGGAGGTGCGCGAACGAGCCCTGGGCGAGCATCGGCCCGCGTCGACCCTCATCTACGTGAACGGTCTCGCGAACCCGCGGTGGCTGATCGAGATCGACTTCGTCGCCGCGGCGCCACGATGAGCCGGTCGCCGCGACATCGCACGGATGCTCACGCGCAGAGGAGGAACCGATGATGGAACAGGGCACGATCGGGACGGGACCCGCCGAGGTGCCGGACCCGGGGGAGAGCTCGTTCGATCCCGCCGCGTACGCGGATGAGCTCGCCGCGGCGCCGGACAACCACGAGCTGGGCACGTCGCTCTGGTTCGAGAACGAGCGGATCCGGGTGTTCGAGGTCCGTCTCGAGCCGGGTCAGCGCGGCCCCTTTCACGTCCACGACCGAACCTACTTCTGGACCGTGGTGGAACCGGGGAGAGGGCTGCAGCGCTTCGCCGACGGCAGGTTCGTCGTCCGCGACTACGAGCTCGGGGAGACGAAGTATCTGGTGCATTCCCCCGAGGACGCGCTCGTCCACGACCTGGAGAACGTCGGCGCGACGACGTTGCGCTTCGTCACGGTCGAGCTGAAGGGCTAGGCATGGTGGGGCCCACGAGCGGGCCGAAGGTCGCGGTCGTCGGCGGTTCGCTCGGCGGCTTGATCACCGCGCTGCAGCTGCGCGACGCCTCGTGCGACGTCCAGGTGTTCGAACGCTCGCCCACCCCGCTCGAGGGCCGGGGAGCGGGGATCGTCCTGCACCCCGTCACCACGGCGTACTTCGAGCAGCACGGCCTGATCGACCTCGGGCAGGTGAGCTCTTCTGCTCGCGTGCTTCGATACTTGACGGCCGCCGGCGACGTGCAGCTCGAGGAGCCGATCGCCTATCGGTTCACCTCCTACGCCACGCTCTACGCCGCGCTCGTCGGCTTCCTCGAGCCCGGCCGATACCACCTGGGCCGGGAACTGACCGGCGTCGACGACCGCGGTGACGGCGTGCGGATGTCGTTCCGCGACGGGGCGACGGAAGACGCCGATCTGGTGGTCGGCGCCGACGGGGTCCGCTCGACCGTGCGTTCGCTGCTCTTCCCCGACGTCCGACCCGGGTACGCCGGCTACGTCGGATGGCGTGGCACGCTGGCGACCGATCGGCTGCCCGCGTCGGCGCGCGAGGCGCTCGGCGGGGTCCTCGCCTACCACGTCGGTGATCGCACGCACGTCCTCTCGTACGAGATCCCCGACCCCGAGACGCGCGACGGCCGGTCGATGAACTGGGTCTGGTACCGCAACGTCGCCCCGGGTCCGCCGCTCGTGGCGCTCCTCACCGACCGCGAGGGGGTCCGCCACGACCTCTCCCTGCCGCCGGGAGCGGCTCGCGCCGAGCACGTGGGAGCGCTCTCGTCGGCGGCCACGGTGCTGCCGCCGCCCTTCCGGGATGTCGTGCGTGCGACCGAGGAGCCGTTCGTGCAGGTGATCGTCGACATCGAGGTGCCGTCGATGGTGGTCGGCCGGGTCTGCATCGTCGGCGACGCGGCCTTCGCGCTCCGTCCGCACGTCGCGGCCGGCACGGCGAAGGCGGCCGCCGACGCGCGCGCACTCGCCGACGCCCTGCGCGAGGCCGACGGGGAGATCGATGCCGCACTCCGCAGGTGGGAACCGGATCAGCTCGAGCTCGGCCGCGCCGCAACCCGACGCACGCGCGAGGTGGGGGAGCGCGCGCAGGTCACGGGATCGTTCGAACCGGGAGACCCGACGGTCGCGTTCGGACTCCGCGCGCCGAAGGACGGCAACTTCCCCGACGTGCCGCCCGCTAGTTGAGGCGCTGGGTATCGCCGCCGTACCAGTCGACGCCTTCGGGAGCGGTCCGGACCGTGATCGTGCGGATGTTCGTGAAGTCGTGGAACGACTCCCAGCCGCCCTCCCGGCCGGTCCCGCTGTCCCGGACGCCGCCCCACGGCGCGGCCGGGTCGAGACGATGGTGGTCGTTCACCCAGACGAGTCCGTGCGAGGATCGTTCCGCGACCCGCAGCGCCCGTGCGACGTCCTTGGTCCAGATCGACGACCCGAGTCCGTACGGCGAGTCGTTGGCCTGGCTGACGGCATCGTCCTCGTCGTCGAACGGCACGACGACCGCCACGGGACCGAAGATCTCTTCCCGCGCACATCGCGTGTCGTTCGTGAGCCCGGCGATCACCGTCGGCTCCACGAAGAACCCCCCCTCGAGCCCCTCGACGACCGGGATGCCTCCACCGGTCAGCACCTCACCGCCTTCCGCCGCGCCGAGTTCCACGTAGCCCAGCACCCGATCGCGTGCGGCCTGGGAGATCAGCGGCCCGAGTTGCGTCGCGGGATCGAATGGATCGCCGATGCGGATCGAGCGTGCGATCTCGACCAACGCCCGGACGAACTCGTCGTGGATCGTGCGCTGCACCAACAGCCGGCTGCCGCAGATGCACGTCTGTCCGGCGGCGACGAACGCCCCGAACGCGACACCCTTCGCCGCCTCCTCGACGTCGACGTCGTCGAAGACCATCACCGGGGTCTTGCCGCCGAGCTCGACCGTCACCTTCGCGAAGTGCTCCGAGGCGGCTCGTGCGACCGCGCGACCCGCGGCCGTGCCGCCCGTGAAGGTCACCTTCCCCACGCTCGGGTGCGACGCGAGGCGCGCGCCGGCCACGGCGCCGATGCCTGGGATCACGTTCATCACCCCGGCGGGGATGCCGGACTCCAGGGCGATCCGTCCGAGCAACAGGCTCGTGAGCGGTGTGAGCTCCGAGGGCTTCAGCACGACGCTGTTCCCGGTGGCGAGCGCCGGGGCGAGGCTCTTCGAGCCGATCATCATCGGGTGGTTGAACGAGCTGAGGATGCCCACCACGCCGATGGGAAACCTCGTCGTGTACGTGTGGTAGGGGCCAGGCATCTGGATCACATCGGTCCGGTCTGCCATCAGCAGGGCGGCGTTGTAGCGGTACCACTCCGGCAGGCGGCCGAGCTGCGCCTTCGTCTCGCCGATCGGCCGGCCGTTGCACAGGGTCTCGAGCTGGTACAGGTCGTCGATGCGCGCCTCGATCGCGTCGGCGAACACGTTGACCGCCCGCGCGCGCGCCGCCGGCGTCATGCGGCTCCAGGCGCCGCCGTCGAAGACATGCTGGCCGGCGGCGACCGCCGCATCGACCTCGTGCTCGCCGGCGCCCGCCACATCGACCACCTGGCGACCGGTCGACGGGTCGGTGACGGGGATCCGCTCGCCGGACGCGGCCCCGACCCATTCCCCGCCGATCAGCAGCTCGCGGGGGACGTCGATCGACGAGAGGACCTCTTCCCCGCGCGTGGCGGGCTCGCGTGCATGTTCGACCACCATTGGCCCGTCCTCCTCAACTCGCGATCGACGATGCCTTCGCGGCCGCCGTCTCGGCCTGCATCGTCTCGAACCGCCCGAGGAGCTCCGCCTGCATCGTGGCGACGTTCGTGTCGGAAGCCTTGCGGGGTCGCGGCAGGTCGACGTCGACATCGGCGTAGAGTCGGCCGCCGGGCGCCAGCACGATGATGCGGTCGGCGAGCTGCACCGCCTCGGCGACGTCGTGCGTGACGAAGAGCACCGTCTTCTTGGTCTGCGTCCAGATGTCCTGGAGCTGCTCGCGCAGGCTGCGTGCGGTGATCGCGTCGAGGTGGCTGAACGGCTCGTCCATCAGCAGGAGGTCGGGTTCGACCGCGAACGCGCGGGCGATCCCGACGCGCTGCTGCATGCCGCCCGACAGCTGCGCGGGGAACTTGTCGCCGGCGCCGTCGAGCCCGACCATGTCGAGGTACCGCTCGGCGCGCGCACGGGCCTCGCTCCCCGTGTCATCGATCACGTAGAGCATGTTCCGCATCACGGTCCGCCATGGGAGGAGCCGTGGATCCTGGAAGACGTACCCGAGCCGCGCAGGCCGGTCGCCCTCGGCAACGGTGACCGTGCCCGCGCTCGCCGTCTCGACGCCCGACAGGATGTTCAGCAGGGTGCTCTTCCCGCATCCCGACGGCCCCACGACCGAGACGAACACGTGACCCTCCACCGTGAAGCTGAGGTCGTCGATCGCCCTCGTCGATGTCGAGCCGCGCTCGATCGCCGGGAACGTCTTCTCCAGATGGTCCACCGTCAGCGTGGCCACTCGCTCGCTCCTCCCTCGGGCCTCACGCGCCCTTGACGCCCACGTCGATCTCTTCCGTCTCACGCTCGATCGGGGTGAGCTGCGCGTCACGCCAGCGGAAGGCCCGCCGCTGCAGCCGCACGAGCACCAGCCGGTCGAGCAGGACGATGAATCCGATGAACAGGATCACCCACGCCACGAACCCACGGTAGCGGTTCGCGTCGTACCAGTAGCGGCTCCGCCAGCCGACCCCTTCGCTCGAGGAGAACCACTCGGACAGCAGGACGGCGTTCCACCCGACGATCACCGCGAACCGGAACCCCGCGAAGATGTACCCAGTGACGGCCGGGACCTGCATGTGTCGCAGGCGTTTGATGCGCGGCACGTGGAACGCCCGCGACATCCGACGCAGCTCGCGCGGGATCGCCTGGATGCCCTGCACCACGTTCACCGCGACGAACGGGAACGCGGAGAGGAACGTGGTGATCACGACCGCGTCGTCGCCGAGTCCGAACCACATCTGCGTGAGGAACGCCCAGATGATCGCGGGGAGCGCGAGCAGGACGAGCAGCGTGTCCTTCAGGAGCGCCTCCGCCCACTTCGAACCACCGATCAGGACGCCCACGGCGATCCCGAGCACCATCGAGATCGCGATCCCGAGACCGAAGCGGGGGAGCGTCGAGGCGAAGTGCTCGAGGAACTCGCCCCTGACGATGCCGCCGTGCGAGCCGCCCGTCACCTCGATCCACAAGAACTGGAAGGTCTCGAGCGGCGCGGGGAACCGATCCTCGTACACGGATGCGAGCCACCAGATCAACAGCAGGAACAGGTAGCTCGCCACGCGCGCGAATCGCTCGGAGAGGATGAACCGCCGGATGGCGTCGGCCGCGCCGCCGCCCGACCCGGTGGTCCGACTCCGCTCGACCGCGATGCTCATGCCTGGTCCTCGATCCGCCACCGGAACAGGTACCGCTCGAGCCGCACGAGGATGAAGCGCTCGACGAGCAGCATGAACAGGATGAACAGGAACACCCATGCGAGCGTGCCGGGGATCGAGAAGTCCTCGAACTCACGGCGGATCTGGAACCCGATGCCGCTCGACGAGCCGAAGACCTCGGTCAGCTGCTCGACCTTCCATGCGAGCGCGAAAGACAGCCGCACCCCCGCGAACGCGAAGGGGGCGATCGTCGGGATGAGCACGTGCCGGACGACCGCCGACCGCTGTCGTCCGAACGCGTCGCTCATCGTGACGAGTTTGCGGTCGACCGAGTCGAGGCCCTCCGCGACGTTGATCGCGATGTACGGCATCGAGACGAGCGCCACCGAGACGACGGGTCCGAGGATCGAGATGCCGAACAGGACGAGGGCGAGCACGGCGTACGTGATCCCCGGGATGCTCCCCGCCACCATCACCATGTCGTGGAAGAAGGCGCGCCACCACCGGCTCGTCCCCATCAGGTACCCGACGGGGAAGCCGATCGCCAGGGCGAGTCCGAAGCCGTAGAGCAGGCGCTCGATCGTCGCCCAGAAGTTCGTCGCGAAGGCGCCCGACTCGACGATCGCCCACATCTCCCGGCCGATCTCGATCGGCGGCGGCAGGATGAACTCGCCGAAGACGAACCGCGAAAGAACCGCCCAGAGCGCCAGAAACCCGCCGGCGCCGAGGAGCAGACCGGTGACGCCGCGGATCCGACGGCGGGCGGCGAGCGACAGGTGCGCACTCCCGCGCGGGCCGTGCCCTGCGGCAGAGGTCGTGGACTCGGCCACCTCTCAGCGCACCCGTCGCTCGCTCTCGGTTCGGTCGGTGCCCGTTACGGCGCCGCGACCACGTCGAACGCCGGTGGTTCGGAGCTCTCCGACAGGCCCGCCTCGTTCAGCATCGGGAAGAGCTGCGATTCGGTCTCCACCCACGTATCGTCGAGGTAGATCGACTCCACGAACCAGTCATGTTCGGCGAGGTAGTCCTTCATGAACTTGATCTCCTCGTCGGTCTCGACCGCGAAGTGCTGCGGATAGCTCTCGATGATCGTGTCCTGGTTCGCTTGCCACTCCTGGATGCCCCGGTCCCACAGCTCGAGGAAGAACGCGACCTCCTCGGGGTGTGCCTCGTACCAGTCCGTGGGAGCCATGAAGATGTTGATCATCGGGCCCTCGTGGTCCGGCTGGGACACGACCTCCTCGGCGTACAGGTCCGCCGCGGTGCGACCGTCGTACAGCGGGACGATCTCGCCGTTCACGAGCGGCGGGACGTTGAAGTCGGGCAGCACGAGCGCCGCGTCGACCTCGCCGTTCGCGAGCAGCGCGCCGGTGTTCGTGAGGTCGGTCAGCACGAGCTCGAAGTCCCCCCCTCCGGTGCGGAAGTCGAGACCGTAGAGCTCGTTCGCGAGGATCCCCCAGATCACCGTCGAGGACACGGTGTCCCAGACCGCGATCTTCGCACCCTTCAGATCCTCGAGCGTCTCGGCGTCGGAGTCAGGGCGGACCGTCAGGATGCTCCGGTCGATGTTGTACTTGCCGAAGACGGTCGCCGGGTTGCCGGTCTCCTCCTCGAGCAGTGGCACCTCGAACGACGCGATCGAGACCACGTCGGCGTGGCCGCCCGCGTACAGACCGAACTCGTCCCAGCTCGCCTGCTCGATGATCCGGATGCCCGACTCGGCCTCCATCTCCTCCCGGATGCCGGAGTCCTTCAGGTAATCCCACACCGGATCCGGTGCGAACGTGAAGCGGATGACACCGTCCTCGCCCGTGTCCGTCGCTGCGGTCTCGCTGCCTTCGGAGCCGCCTCCGTCATCGGAGCAGGCCATCGCGACGAGTCCCATCGCGAACACGAGGGTCAGCGCCTTGAACCCCCTCATCCCCCTCATCGGCTCGGCGTCCTCCTTCCGTCCGTTCCCGGACAGTCGCCCGAGACGGGTCCCGTCTCGGTTCCAGCCATGGTCGCGTACTGTATATAATGTGTGAATCTGGAGCCTGACGGGTTCCACGGTCTTCGTCAAGGCAGGTCGACACGTGCGATCCCCGCCACCGGCTCCGGAGCGATCTCGAGCGACGGCGCCTCCTTCGGGGGAGCGGTCCTGGCGGCTCCCCGTTGCGATCGCCGCCCTCGTCACCGCCCAGTTCGCGACCGCCGTCGTGCCCTTCGGCGTGGGTGCGCTCGCCCCGATCCTGCGTGAGGAATACGGGCTGCAGCGGAGCCAGGTGGGGCTCGCCACCGCGACGATCTTCGTCGCGGTGGCGGTGTGCTCCGTGCCGGCCGGCCGGGTGACCGACGCGATCGGGGTCGCGTGGGCGTTGGCCGTCTCGGTCCTGCGTCTCGCTCGCCCGGGCGGGGCCGACTCTGGCCGGCCTCGCCCGGGCGGGGGCTCTCGGGTCGAGGTCAGAACTTCCCGATGACGCGCAGGCCGCTGAACACGAGCGCATCCACCGAGGCCTTCGACGCGGTCGCGGGATCCATCGCCCTCGTGTACACGAGGAACCGCTTCATCTCCCGAAGCGCGAACGCGTCGATCTCCTCGAGGCGGGCGATGCGCTCGTCGATCCGGTCGCCGAGCGCGGCCGCCGGGACGACCTCGGTCACGAGGCCGGCGTCGAGCGCGCGCGGGGCGTCGATCGCCTCGCCCGTCGACACCATGTCGTAGAGCAGCCGCGGCGGCAGCATGTAGCGCGCCCAGCTGATCACGACCGCAGGCGCGAACCCCGCGAGGATCTCGGGGAACTGGAACGTGGCGCCCTCCGCCGCGACGGCGATGTCGCTTGCGCCCACCATGCCCACGCCGAATCCGGCGGCGGCGCCGTTGACCTCGGTGATCACGGTCAGCGGGGTCGACCGGAGGGTTTCGTTGACGGTCGAGATCCTGGTCGCCATCGCCCGCATCTCGTCGGGGTTCGTACCTCCCTTCCCCCGGCCCTTGCAGAACGTCTCGCCCTCGGCGCGGATGCGGACGAACCGCGTCTGCTCGTCGCGGCCCGCCTGGATCACGGCGTCGACGAGCGCGTCCATCATCTGCGCGGTGAACAGGTTCCCTTCACCCGAGTCGATCGTGACCGTGAGCGTCGACGCGGACGGTTCGAGCCGCAGTCCCTCAACCTCCATCGCTGCCTCCTCTCGCGCCCAGCGGCGCCTCGTGTGGTGCGTGGTCCGTGCGGTCGTCGGCGGTGGTGCTCGGGCGTCCGGAGCTCGCGACGACCCAGATGGCGGCACCGCCACAGAGGCCGGCGATCGAGAGGAACGCGGTGCCCGGGACCCCCAGATCCACCGCCGTGCCGCCGATCATGCCGCCGATCCCGAACGATCCCAACCGCAGCACGTTGAAGATCGAGAGTCCGACCGCGTTGTCGCCGGCTTGGGTCCGGCTGAACGCGGTGAGCGACGGGGACAGCAACGACCCCGCCCCGAGGCCGAGCACCACGAGCGACGGTGCGCTGAGCCACCAGGGCCCGACGATCGCCGCCACGCCGAGGCCGACGAGCCCGGCGGTGCAGCCGCTGAGGCCGCGCCACAGGCGGTTCGAGTAGGGGACCGACCCTCGCCGGCCGGTCACAGGCCCCATCGCCGCCATCGTCAGCGTCATGCCCATCAGGATCGCGGCCGCCGCCCCCGCGCCGAGGTGGCCGTCGACGATCAGCCACGCCGGCATCGCCACCTGCACGAGTCCGTTCGCGACCATCTGGAGGGTGGCGCCGAGGCTGGAGCGGCGCACGACACGGTCGTGCAGCCAGCGACGGGGCTCCGACAGGTCGCCGCCCGGTCGGCTGAGACGGACCGCGACGGCGAACGTCCCGAGAGAGGCGATCCCCGCCACCACGGCGAGCGGCCAGGCGGTGGCCGCACCCGCGGCGAGCGCTGTCATCGCCGTGCCCGTCAGGAGCGAGACGACCCCGACCCCCCGGAGCGGGATGCCGTGGGCCGGCCGCAGGCCGGGAGGGAACGCCCGGAGCGAAGTGACCACGAGGCCGACGCCCAACAGGCACGACGGCACCGTGACCCACCGCCACCCGGCGAGGTCCACGAGGGCGCCGCCCACGAGCGGCGCGAAGGCGAGGCCGATGCCGTTCGACGCGCCCCACCACCCCAGCGCCTTGGCCTGCCGGTCGCCGTGGAGCAGCAGCCCGACCGCCTGCACGGACACCGGGACGACGGCGGCAAGCCCGACGCCCTGCGCGAGCCGTGCGACGGCGAGCACCGCCAGGTTGGGCGCGAGCGAAAGCATCACCGAGGCCCCGAACACGAGGAACCCCGCGGTGACGATCAGCCGACGTGGCCCGAGCCAGGCCGATGCCGCGCCGGCGAGCGGCATCGTGAACGCCATCGCGACGTTCAAGAGCACGACGACCGCCGCGACGACCGCGATCGATGCGTCGAACGACTCGGCGATCGCCGCGACTGCGACGGTCACCGACGTGTTCACCACGGTGCCGGAGAGGCCGGCGACGACGAGTTCGGAGGTCGGCCACGCGGAAGGCGCACGTCCCGGAGGGACGTGCGCCTGTTCCCCGGCCGACGCCGGGTCCGGTCGAGCCGACGGTGTGCTCAGATCTTGTGACCGACCCCTTCGATCACGTGCTTCGTACTGAGGACCTGGGTGTCCTCGATCGCCTGCACCTTGTGCTTCTGGTTCGGCTTCGCGTGGAAGCCCATGCCCGGGCCGAGCTCGGCGTGTTCGCCCTCGAGGTCGACCGCGAGTTTGCCGGAGATGATGTACATCACTTGCTCGTGCGGGTGCGCGTGTTCCACGGCGCCCTCGCCGGCCTTGAAGTTCAGACGCCCGACCTCGATGTACTCGCCGGTGACGAGCTCACCGTAGGCGGTCGAGTACTTCGGCGTCACGGTCTCCTTCTCGATCTCGTCGAAGACGAGGAATGGCATGATCGGTGCTCCCTTCTGTCAGCGGGCGTTCGCGCGTCCGAGGTCAGCGCAGCTCGCCGGTCTTCTCGTAGATCGGGTCGACGAGGTTCTTGAAGCTGATCGCCACGGTGTCCTCGAGGGCCTGCACCGTGTGCTCGGCGTTCGATGGGTGAAAGCTTCCCTCGCCTGGCCCCACCTCGTAGGTCTCCCCGTTGCAGGTGACGCGCAGGCGCCCCTTCACGATGTAGAAGACCTGCTCCTCCGCGTGCGCGTGCGTCTTCGCACCCTTCCCCGCATCGAACATCGCCTTCGTGACCTCGATGCGATCGCTCCGGAGCACCGGTCCTCGTGCCTCGGAATACTGGGGAGTGACGGCGTTGTCGTCGTCTCGATCGAACGTGATCTTGCCCACTCGGATCTCCTCTCTCTCTTCGTGTCTTACGGGCTCCGACAGCTCGGCGGCGACCCGCCGTCCGACTGCCTCCTCTACGTGGCGATCAGGTCCAGCTCCTCGAACTGCCGCAGCACGTCGGCCTTCATGAGCGCGACCTTGTCGTCGGCGGGGTCGCGCGGGTAGGGCAGGTCGACCTCGACGTCCTGGCGGAGCTTCCCGCCCTTGGCGAGGATCACGATGCGGTTCGACAGCTCGACCGCCTCACCGACGTCGTGGGTGACGAACAGCACGGTCTTCTTCGTCTCCTGCCACATGGCGTAGAGCTCGCGGCGGAGCCCGCGGGCCGTGATCGCATCGAGGTGGCTGAACGGCTCGTCCATCAGCAGGGCGTCGGGCTCGATCGAGAACGCGCGGGCGATGCCGACCCGCTGCTGCATGCCGCCGGACAGCTGGGCGGGCCACGCCTTCTGGTAGTCGGCGAGGCCGACCATCTCGAGGTACCGCGCGGCTCGCGCCGTCGTCTCGTTGGAGCGGTCCGATTGCACGAAGAGCATATTGTCGATCACCGACCGCCAGGGGAGCAGCCGCGGGGCCTGGAAGACATATCCGACGCGAGCACGGGCGCCGTTGGCGGTGATCTCGACCTGCCCGGAGGTCGGCGTCTCGACGCCGGCCAGGATGTTCAGCAGGGTCGATTTGCCGCACCCCGAGGGTCCGACGATCGAGACGAACGTGTGCCCGGATGCCTCGAACGTGACGTCGTCGAGCGCCACGACTTGTCGTTCCTGGCCGTCGAAGACCTTCCGCAGGTTCGTCACCTTCACCGTGGCCACGCTGGCGTACCTCCTGGGGTCGGGTTGGGCGGGGGTCGGGACATCAAGGTGTCGCCACTTCGGGCGGCTCGGTCACCTCGGCGGCGATCGTGGGGCGCCAGCGGAACACCCGGGTAGAGAGTCGCCCGAAGACGAGGCGTTCGACGATGATGGAGAAGATCGCGAAGTAGAGCGCCATCGAGATGATGCCGGCGAAGTTCCCGTAGTCGCGGAACTCGTTGATCACGTATCCGGCACCCGACACCGCTGCGAACACCTCGGCGAGCACGAGTCCCTTCCACCCGTTGGCCAGTCCGTATCGGAGCGAGGCGAAGAAGAACGGGCTGAGCGAGGGCAACACGAGGTGACGCATCACCCGCTTCTGTGGCACATCGTAGGCGCCAGCCATGTCGCGGAGATCCTTCGAGACATCTCGGACGCCCTCGGAGATGTTGAGCATCACGTACGGCAGCGCAGCGATGATGACCACGATCACCGGTCCGTACGGCTCGAACCCGAACCACATCGCGACGAGCAGGCCCCAGATCAGGTAGGGGAACGTGAGCCCGACGACGACGAAGTCGTGCAGCATCGCGTTGATCCGGGGTGAGATCCCCATCGCCAGGCCCAGGATGCCGCCGATGACGAGGGCGAGCATGAAGCCGAGCAACAGTCGGAGGAGGCTGATCGAGAACGCTTCCAGCACCGTGCCGTCGATCAGGATCTGCCACATCTCCTCGGCCACCTCCAACGGCGTCGGGAGGATGCGCGACGGGAGCAACGGGACGATCAGCGCCCACAGGAGGACGAACACGAATGGGAAGGTGATCCGTGCGGCACGCGGCGTCGTGAGCGCTCGTGCGAGACGGGTACGCAGCGGGGGGCGCGCCGACGACGGTGCTGCGGCGGGTGTCGTGGTCCGTGTGGTCGTCTGCATCGTCATCCCCTCACACGAACGCCTTCGGACGCCAGCGGAAGAAGTGGTCCTCGATGCGCTGCAGCACCAACCGCTCCGTGATCAGCGAGAAGCCCACGAGGAAGAAGGCCCAGGCCAGTACCCCGGCGATGTTGAAGAACTGGAACTGCACGCGGATCTGGATGCCGATGCCGTCTGCGCCGCCGAACAGCTCCGTGAGCGCAGTGATCTTCCAGGCGATCGCGAACCCGTATCGGGCCGCGGTGAACAGGAAGGGCGCCACGGCGGGCAGGATGATGGAGCGGACCTGTGTGCTCCGAGACACGCCGAACGCGGTGGCCATGTCGCTCAGATCCCGTGGGATCGCTCGCACGCCCTCGACCACGTTGATCGTCACGTGGGGCAACGTGGTGAGCACGATCGCGACGATCGGGCCCCAGGCGGAGAGGCCGAAGATCATCACCGCGATCAGCGCGAACACGAGGCCCGGGGTGGTGAGCGTGAGCATCACGTAGTCCCGGAAGAACCCGTCCCAGTACGCGCTGCGTCCCATCATGATCCCGACCGTGGTCCCGAGCACGAACGCGATCGAGAAGCCGATCGCAAGATGCTTGATCGTCGCCCAGACCGTCACCCAGAAGTCCCCCGACCGAACGATCTCCCACATCTCCCGGATCACTTCCGTCGGTGACGGCAGCACGAAGGGCTCGAAGAAGTACGCGGCGAGCACGGCCCAGATGCCGATGAAGACGACGTAGCCGGCAAGTCGCCAGAGGCGGTACTTCGGAGCGAGGTGGTCCCCACCCAGCCAGCCACGAGGGAGCAGCTTGCGCGGTGCGGTTCGAACGCTCTGTGTCGCCACGTCTGGCTCGCTCCGATCCTCCGTAGGAGCACGGGGCCGCGAGCGGCCCCGTGCTCGTGGGCATACGGGATGATGGGGTTCGAGTCGTTATCCGATCATGCTGCGGGTTCGCTCGGCTCGGTGACCACGAACTCGGGGATCTCCGAGTCCTCGTTCATCCAGCCGGTCTGCTTCATCAGGTCGTAGACGGCGGTCTCGTTGTCCACCCACTCCTGGTCGAGGTAGACGGTGTCGGTGAAGAAGTCGTGCTCGTTCATGTACTCCACCGCGAAGTCGACGTCGGCGTCCTCTTCGACCGCGAAGTGTTGCGGGTAGGTCCTGATGATCTCTTCCTTGTTCTCCTGCCACTCCTTGATGCCGCGCTCCCATAGGTCGAGGAAGAAGGCGACCTCGTTCGGATGGGTGTCGTACCAGTCCTTGCGCGCGACGAAGTTGTTGCCGTTCAGGCCCTTGTGGCCGGGCGCGTACTGCTCCTCGTAGATCTCCCACGGGGCGTTGGTCGGCTCGTACAGCGCCCGGATCTCACCGGTACGCCAGTACGGGAAGCCTGCCTCGGGGATGCACACACACGCCTCGATGTCGCCACGCAGCAGCAGGTCCATGTTGGCGAAGTGATCGCCTTCGCGCAGGTCGTAGTCCGCGCAGTCGCTGCCGTCGGGCCGCTCGATGCAGAAGTCGCTGCCGTACCAATCCTCGGTGAACATGCCCCACACGATCGTGGAGGAGACCGGACCGGGCACGGCGACGACCTGACCCTTCAGGTCGTCGAGCGTCTCGTAGTCGCTGTCGGAGCGCACGAAGACGGGGACGCGCAGGTTGTTGTAGGCACCGAAGGTCACGGTGTCGACGCCAGTCTCCTCCTCGAGGAGCGGCGTCTCGTACGTCGCCATCGAGACGATGTCGCCGTGCCCCCCGGCGAAGAACGCGAATTCGTCCCAGGTGGAGGTCGTCACGAGCCGGACGTTCCACTTCTCCTCGTACTCGGGGATGATCCCCTGGTCGTTCATCCAGTCGATCACCGGGTCGGGCGAGAACGCGAACCGCACGATGGATCGCTCGGTGCTCTCTCCCGATCCACCGCCGGAGTCATCGCCACACGCAACCGCGACGAGAGCGAGCGCGCCGAGCAACGCGATCGATCTCAGCCAACCACTCTTCTGCATCCTGTCCCCCTCATCGGGTGGTCGCCCGCCCCGCCGCTTCCCTCGCGGCGTGAGCGAGGCCAAGCTTCGCGGACCCCTCACTCAGCGCAGGTGCCTGTCGATCCATCACCCCCTCGCCTCGATCCGATCCGTGACGGGCACATGCAGATAGCATTTAGTGCACAATATCGAATCGACGTCAAGGCAGGGACGTTCGTGCTCAGCAGGTGGGTCCGGAACATGGGTCGGGGATCCTCGCCCCAACGCCTGCAGCCCGACCATGCCCCGACATACGCGTTCGGAGCCGACCGGGGTTCGGAGCCCGCCGATCCGCCGGTCAAGGTCGACGACCGGAGGGTCGCCGTGGCGGAACAACCGTGACGGCGCGAGGACCGTCCCGTTCAGCGAACGCTCTGAGCGGTGTGCACCGCTGCTCGGTCAGCGGTGGGCGCTGCTCAGCCCCCAGCGCTCGCGCTCCATGCGGGCCAGGTGCTGCACGGCCTCACGGACGGCCTCGTCGTCGGGGTTGTCGGCCAGCCATGAGCGGGCCTCTGACATCGCGCTCGACGTCTGGTGCGGGGTGGCCGCGGACGTCAGCGCGCGGAGAAGGTCGTTGCGATCCATGAGGGGAGTTGTACCCCCACACGGCAGCGTTGCCACGTATCCGAGCCCCATTTCACATCAGCGTCACACCGTCGTCACGACTGATGCCAGCGGGTAGCGTCCGGCGAGATTCTCCCGCCGTCGCCTGTGAGCCAGGATGCGCCCTGGTCCACCGTAGGCCTCGAGGCGGCTCGCCAGGTTCACGGTGTCGCCGCACAGGCCGTAGGCGACTTCGGCCTCGGTGATCGTGCGCATGTCTGGCCGGATGCTCCGCTCCCACCGGTAGACTCACCCCGTCATGCCTGCCTCGATCGTGCTCGGCACCCAGTGGGGGGACGAGGGCAAGGGCAAGGCGGTCGACTACCTCGCCGATCGCATGGACTACGTGGTCCGCTACCAGGGCGGGAACAACGCGGGCCACACCGTGATCGCCGAGGGCCGACTGCTGAAGCTGCAGCTGATCCCCTCGGGCATCCTCTACCCACACATCACCTCGGTGATCGCCGACGGGGTCGTCGTCGATCCGCGCCATCTGATGAAGGAGATGGATCAGGTCCGCGAGACGGGGGTCGACGTCTCCCGGCTCATCGTGAGCGGCAACGCGCACATGATCATGCCGTACCACCTCGAGATCGAGAAGGTGACGGAGCGGTTCCTGGGCAAGAACGCGCTCGGCACGACGAAGCGCGGCATCGGGCCGGCCTACGGCGACAAGGCCGCGCGGATCGGGCTGCGCATCCAGGACCTGTTCGACGAGAAGATCTTCCGCGAGAAGCTCGAGGTCGTGCTGCGCGAGAAGAACCTGATCCTCACGAAGATCTACAACCGGTTGCCGCTCGACCCCGAGCGCATCGTCGACGAGTACATGGGGCTCGCCGACCGCATCCAACCCCACGTCGTCGACACGGGCTCGCTGCTGTACGAGGCCCTGCGCGACGGCAAGCATGTGATGTTCGAGGGCGCGCAGGGCGTGTTGCTCGATCTTGACCACGGCACATACCCGTTCGTGACCTCGTCGAACCCGGTCGCCGGCAGCGCTCTCGCGAGCGCGGGCATCGGTCCGCATTGGGTCGACCGGGTGGTGGGCATCATGAAGGCCTACATCACGAGGGTCGGTGCGGGACCGTTCCCGACGGAGCTCCACGACGAGGTGGGCGAGCGGCTGGGGACGCGCGGCAAGGAGTTCGGCACCGTGACCGGACGTCAGCGCCGGTGCGGCTGGTTCGACGCCTGCCTCGGACGGTACGCGGCGCGGCTGAACGGGCTCACCGAGATCGTGATCACGAAGCTCGACGTGTTGAGTGGGCTCGAGACGGTGAAGATCTGCACCGGCTATCGGGCGTACGGCCAGACGTTCGACGACATGCCGCCGCACCAGTCGGTCTTCCACGACGCCAGCCCGATCTACGAGGAGCTCGAAGGCTGGCACGAGGAGATCGACGAATGCAGCGCCTTCGAGAAGCTCCCGAAGCAGGCGCAGGCATACGTCCGCCGCATGGAGGAGCTCGTGGGGGTGCCGGCAAGCCTCGTGAGCGTCGGTCCCTCCCGCGAGCAGAGCCTTCCGGTGGCGTGAGCGACGATCCGCGGCAGGACCGGCGAGCCCGGCTGCTGCGGATCGCGTTCACACTCACGCTCGCCGGCCTGGCCCTCGCCGCTCCGATCGTCTTCACCTGGCTGACGGGCACGAACCTGATGACGGGGTCCTCGTCCGGCCTCGCCGTGCTCTCCGCCGCCGCGTTCGCCGCCGGCAGCATCCTGTTCCTGGCCGCGGGCCGTGTCGCGGGGGCGGTGGTCGCACTCCCGGCGATCGCGATCGGCGCGTTGCTCGATGACCCAGCCACGATGGCGCTCACCCTCGTCGTCGCGGCGCCGGTGGCCGAGATGGCCGCGTCGGTGGCGACCTTCGGCTATCCCGAACGCGCGCTCGTACGCTGGCGCCGGGCCTTCGGGGAGATCAGGGCCGCGACCGCCCAGGCGCTCGGATCGGGCCCGGCCCGACGGCCGGCCGGGGGGCCGTGGGTGCTCGACCGGCTCGCGGTGCTGTGCGCCGTCGGTGCCGCCGTGGCGATCGTGGGCTGGGGAGCGTTGGTCGCGGCCTTCGGCGGCGGCGACGATCCGACCACGCGCACGGTGCTCCCGGCCGCGACGGAGTTCCCGTGGGCCCTTGGGGTGGGACTGATCCTGGCCGTCGCCTCCGCGGTCCTGTGCGTGATCACGGGCCGGGTGCCGGGCGTGCTCATGGCGCTGCCGGTCGTGCCGGCGGTCTGGCTCGATGCCCCGCAGCGCTCCGAGGTCGTCGTCGTGGTGCTGGCAACCGCGGGCGGCCTCCTCGCCGTGCTCGCGTCGCCGGTGCCCGGGAGCGAGGATCGCGCGAGGGTCGCGCGGCCCCCTCGGTAGACTCGAGCCATGGCGACGGGACGAGCACCCGAGAGGGCTGCCCGATGAAGGTGCTCGTCGTCGGCGGGGGAGGTCGCGAGCACGCGCTCTGCTGGGGGCTCGCGCGCAGCCCCCGCGTCACCGAGATCGTGGCGGCTCCCGGGAACGCCGGCATCGGTGCCCTTGCCCGAACGATGACGGATGTGCCGGTCGGCGACCTCGACCGACTCGTCACCCTGATCTCGCAGGAGCACCCGGATCTCGTGGTGGTCGGCCCCGAGGGTCCGCTGGTCGGAGGGCTCGTCGATCGCCTGCTCGGCCTCGGGTTCGCGGTCTTCGGGCCCGTGGCCGACGCCGCCCGGCTCGAGGGTTCGAAGTCGTACGCCAAGGACCTGATGGTCGAGGGCGGCATCCCGACCGCCCGATCGGGTTCCTTCTCGGCGCTCGAGCCCGCGGTCGCGTTCGTCGACGGGCTCGGGGGTCGTGCCGTCGTCAAGGCTGACGGGCTGGCCGCCGGCAAGGGGGTCACGGTCGCGGCCACCCGAGCGACCGCGGTCGCGGCGCTCCGCGATTGCCTGGAGGCCCGTGCATTCGGCGACGCCGGCGCGACGGTGATGGTCGAGGAGCTGCTCGAAGGGCCAGAGGTCTCCGCCTTCGCGCTCGTCGACGCGAACACCGTGGCGCCGCTGGCGCTCAGCCAGGATCACAAGCGCGTCGGGGACGGCGACACCGGGCCGAACACGGGCGGCATGGGGGCCTACTCGCCGCTGCCGTGGGTCGAAGCAGCGACCGAGCAACGCATCTGGTCGATCGTCCGTCGCACCGTCGCCGCGCTTCGCGCTCGCGGTGTGACGTATCGGGGCTTGCTCTACACGGGCCTGATGCTCACCGCCGACGGGCCGAAGGTGCTCGAGTACAACTGCCGGTTCGGCGACCCAGAGACCGAGGTGGTGATCCCGAGGCTCGTGAGCGATCTCGCCGACCTGCTGGAGGCCACCGCGGCCGACCGCCTCGCCGACGTGAAGATCGCGCTGCACGACGACGCCTCGGTCACGGTCGTGTTGGCCGGCGGCGGATATCCGGGGCCGTCCCCGGCGGGCCTGCCGATCACCGGTCTCGACGCGGCGGCGGGAACGTCCGGGGCGACCGTCTTCCATGCGGGCACGGCACGGTCCGGCGATACAGTGGTGACCGCCGGGGGCCGGGTGCTGGCGATCACGGGCACAGGAGGCACGATCGGCGATGCCCGAGCCGTCGCCTACCGGGCCGCCGATCGGATCACGTTCGAAGGGAAGACGTACAGGCGAGACATCGCGGCCCAGGCGGCCCGGCTCGCGGGGGAGGAGCTGCCGTGACCGACGAGACCATGCGGGCCGGGGTGCTGGCGGCATCACCGAGCGAGCTGGGCACGATGCGACAGGCGGGTCTGATCCTCGAGAAGTTCGGGGTCGCCCACGAGATCCGGATCATGTCGTCGTCGCGGAACCCCGATCTCGTCGACGAGTACGCCCGCACCGCGTTCGAACGCGGCCTGAAGGTGATCATCTGCTCCACCGGCATGTCCGGTCACCTCGCCGCGGCCGTCGCGGCCCGCACGATCCTGCCCGTGATCGGCGTGCCGATCGCGACCTCGCCGCAGATGCTCGGGTACGAAGCCCTCGCGATCACCGCCCAGATGCCGACCGGCGTGCCCGTGGCGACGGTGGGTGTCGACGCGGCCGTCAATGCGGCCGTGCTGGCTGCTCAGATCGTCGGGGTCGGCGACGCAGAGGTGCAGGCGGCCCTCTGGCGCTTCAAGGACGACCTTGCGGAGGGCCTGAAGCTTTGATCCCACGCTACGACGTGCCCGAGATCTCGTCGGTCTGGTCCGACGAGGCCAGGCTCGGGCACTGGCTCGAGATCGAGCTGCTGGCCGTCGAGGCGTGGTCGGAGCTGGGTGTCGTGCCGGCCGCCGACGCGGCTGCGTGTCGCGACCGAGCGTCGTTCACGGTCGAGGCGGTGCTCGAGCGCGAGCGGGTCACGCGCCACGACATCGCGGCCTTCGTCGACGTCGTCGCCGGCTCGGTCGGGGAGGAGGGTCGGTGGATCCACTACGGGCTCACGTCGAGCGACGTGCTCGACACGGCGTTCGGCCTGCAGCTGCGCGCGGCCGCCGACGTGTTGCTCGCGCGCCTGGAACGGCTGCTCGCCGTGGTGAAGCACCTGGCGCTCGTGCACAGGGACACGCCCATCATCGGCCGCAGCCACGGCGTGCACGCCGAGCCCACCTCGTTCGGGCACAAGGTCGCCGTCTGGGCGTTCGAGCTCGACCGAGACCGCGAGCGGCTCCGCCGGGCGCGCGAGGTGGTGAGCGTCGGCGCGCTCAGCGGGGTCGTGGGTTCCTACAGCGCCGTGGACCCTCGCGTCGAGCAGCTCGTCTGCGCCAGGCTCGGCCTGACGCCGGCCGAGGTGAGCACCCAGGTGATCCAGCGCGACCGACACGCGGAGTACATGGCGACCCTCGCGATCACCGCGTCGACGCTCGACGCGATCGCCACCGAGATCCGCCATCTCGCCCGCACCGAGGTGCGCGAGGTCCAGGAGCCCTTCGTCGAGGGGCAGAAGGGCTCCAGCGCGATGCCGCACAAGCGGAACCCCGTCGCATCCGAGCGGGTCAGCGGCCTCGCCCGCGTGATACGCGGCCATGCCCTCACGGCGCTCGAGAACGTCACCCTGTGGCATGAGCGGGACATCTCGCACTCGAGCGCCGAGCGCCTGATCTTCCCCGACGCGACGGGCCTGCTGGCCTTCATGCTCGACGACCTCACGCGTGTGGTCGACGGGCTCGCTGTCTTCCCCGATCGCATGCGGGAGAACCTCGACGCGCACGGCGGCATCGCCTACAGCCAGTCGGTGCTGCTCGCCCTCGTCGACGCTGGGCTCGCGCGCGACGACGCGTACCGGATCGTGCAGCGCTCGGCCGCGGCGGCGTGGGACGAGGGCGAGGGCTTCCGCGACGCCGTCACCGCCGACCCCGAGGTGCACGCGGCGCTCGGCGACGCCGAGCTCGCCGGGCTGTTCGACCCGGCCCGGTTCCTGCGCAACCTGGGGCCGATGTTCGAGCGGCTCGAGAAGCTCCCCGTCGAGGAACCCTCGTGACCGAGGCAGGGCAGTTGGTCGCGCGCGGCAAGGTCCGCGACGTCTACGACGCCGGCGACGAGGCCCTGCTGCTCGTCGCTACCGATCGCATCAGCGCGTTCGACGTCGTGCTGTCCGAGCCGATCCCGAACAAGGGTCGGGTGCTCACGGGGCTCTCGCTGCACTGGTTCGACCGCACGGGCGACCTCGTCGGCAACCACGTCCTGAGCGCCGACCCTGGGTCGTTCCCGGCGCCGTTCGCCCACGAGCCGAGCCTGGCGGGACGAGCGCTCCTCGTGCGCCGCGCCGACGTCGTCCCGCTCGAGTGCGTCGCGCGCGGCTACCTGAGTGGAAGCGGATGGGCCCAGTACCGCGAGACCGGCTCGATCTGCGGCGTCGGCCTGCCTGCGGGGTTGGTCGAGTCCGATCGGCTGCCCGAGCCGATCTTCACGCCGACCACGAAGGCCGCGGAGGGCCACGACCTCCCGGTGACGTCCGATCAGGCGATCGACATCGTCGGGCGCGGTCTTTTCGAACGGCTGCGGGAGCTGACGATCGGCATCTACGAGCGCATCGCCGCGACGGCGATCGAGCGCGGGGTGATCGTTGCCGACACGAAGTTCGAGTTCGGGTTCGCCGGCGGGCAGCTGGTGCTCGTCGACGAGGTGGGCACGCCCGACTCCAGCCGGTTCTGGCCCGCCGACACGTACCGGCCCGGGCAGGCGCAGCCGAGCTTCGACAAGCAGTACGTGCGCGACTGGCTCGACGCCGCCGGATGGGACCACGAACCGCCGCCGCCCTCCTTGCCCGCCGACGTCGTCGACGGCACGGCGGCCCGCTACCGCGAGGCATACGAGCGCGTGACCGCCCGGCCGTTCGAGACGTACCTGCGGTCCGCGGGCGTCGACGGCGCTGCGGCGGCCGACGCCGCGGCCCTGGATCGCCTCCGGGAGGAGCACGCATGAGGTTCACGTTCGAGGTGTTGGTCACGTTGAAGCCGGGCCTCGCCGACCCCCAGGGCAAGGCCGTGGAAGCATCCCTCCCGGCGCTCGGGTTCTCCGACGTCTCCGACGTGCACGTGGGGCGTCATGTTCGGCTCGACGTCGAGGCGCCGACCGAGCCCGAGGCGAGGACCCAGGTGCAGGAGATCGCGCGGCGGCTGCTCTCGAACCCGGTGATCGAGGACTTCCGGGTCCTCGAGTCGAGCGGGTCGGACGGGAGGGCGGGAGCGCGATGACGGCCGCGACACCCCGCGTCGGCGTGATCACGTTCCCCGGGTCGCTGGACGACGGCGACGCCCTACGCGCGATCGAGACGATGGGCGGGGAAGGCGTCGCGCTCTGGCACGCCGAGCACGACCTCCGGGGCGTCGACGCGGTGGTCCTGCCGGGAGGGTTCAGCTACGGCGACTACCTGCGATGCGGGGCGATCGCGGGCCATGCACCGATCCTGGACGAGGTGCGGACGTTCGCCGGCCGCGGGGGTCCGGTGCTCGGCATCTGCAACGGGTTCCAGATCCTGTGCGAGGCGCGGATGCTGCCGGGGGCGCTGATCCGCAACGCATCGCTGCGGTTCATCTGCCGCGACGTGTTCCTGCGAGTGGAGACGTCGCAGACGCCGGTCACGAGCGAGCTGGTGCCCGGCGAGGTGATCGAGATCCCGATCAAGCACGGCGAGGGCCAGTTCGTGGCCACGCCCGAGCAGCTGCGCGCCATCGAGGACGAGGGGCTCGTCGTGTTCCGGTACGCCGATCGATCCGGGGGTGTCGGCGAGGACACGAACCCGAACGGGTCGCTCGACTCGATCGCCGGGGTGCGCAACGAGGCGGGCAACGTCGTCGGCCTGATGCCACATCCCGAGCACGCCGTTGACCCCGACGTCGGTCCCACCGGTGGGCAGCCGTTGTTCGCCGCGCTGCTCGCGAGCGCGTTGGCGGGAGCGCGGGCGTGACCGAGACCGAGGAGCCCCTGCACCGCCGGCTCGGCCTCGCCGACGACGAGTTCGAGCGCATCCGCGAGACGCTCGGCCGCGAGCCTCGCCGGGCCGAGCTCGCGATGTACGGGGCGATGTGGTCGGAGCACTGCAGCTACAAGTCCTCGAAGATCCACCTGAAGACGCTGCCCACCGAGGGGAGCGCCGTGCTGGTCGGGCCGGGACAGGATGCCGGCGCGGTCGACGTCGGCGACGGCATGGCCGCGGTGTTCAAGATGGAGTCACATTCGCACCCGAGCGCGATCGAGCCCTACCAGGGAGCCGCGACCGGGGTCGGCGGCATCGTGCGCGACATCGTCTCGATGGGAGCGCGGCCGGTCGCGCTCCTCGATCCGCTGATGTTCGGCCCGCTCACCGAGCCGCGCAACCGGTGGCTCCTGGAGGGCGTGGTCGCCGGCATCGGCGGGTACGGGAACTGCATCGGGGTGCCGACCGTCGGTGGCGAGATCCGGTTCGCCGAGCCGCACTCCGCCAACCCCACCGTCGACGTGATGTGCGTCGGCCTGGCGCCGGCGGACGAGCTCGTGACCGGCACGTCGCTCACCCCCCACGTCGGGTCGTTCATGGTCCTCTACGGGGCGACCACCGGCCGCGACGGCATCGGCGGGGTGAGCGTGCTCGCGAGCGCGACGCTCGACGAGACGAGCGAGGAATCCCGGCCCAGCGTGCAGATCGGGGACCCGTTCGCCGAGAAGCTCCTGATCGAGGCGTCGCTCGAGCTGATCTCGCTCGGCCTGCTCGAGGGACTGCAGGACCTGGGCGGCGCCGGCATCACGTGCGCGGTGAGCGAGTCCGCGGCTCGCGCGGGCATGGGGGCCGCGCTCGACCTCGACGCGGTGCCGCTGCGCGAGGAGGGCATGGAGACGTTGGAGATCCTCACGAGCGAGTCGCAGGAGCGGATGCTCGCGATCGTGCACCCGTCCAAGCTCGACGAGGTGCGAGCGGTCTGTGAGCGCTGGGGCCTGCAGATCGCCGTGATCGCGGAGCTGGTCGAGGGCGGCCGGCTGACCGTGACGCACGGGGGCCAGATCGTCGCCGAGGTCCCGGCGACCTCCCTCGTCGACGAGGGCCCGGAGTACGACCGGCCGCGCGAGGCGCCCGCCGAGACGCCCGGCGTCGCCGACGACCCGACCTTCGTGCCTTTCGACGGCGATCTGCTCGACTCGCTGCGGGCCGTGCTCGGCGCGCCGAACGTGGCATCGAAGCGATGGGTGTGGCAGCAGTACGACTCGCTCGTGCAGGGGCAGACGATCGCCGGTGCCGGCAGCGATGCGGCGGTGATCCGCCTGGCCGGCACGATGAAGGCCCTGGCGCTGTCGACCGACGGCAAGGGCCGGTACGGGGCCCTCGATCCGTACCTCGGTGCGATGCACGCGGTGGCCGAGGCCGCCCGCAACGTCGCGGTCACCGGCGCGCGTCCTCTTGCGATCACGAACTGCCTCAACTTCGGGAACCCCGAGCGTCCCGTCGTGATGTGGCAGTTCGCGGAATCGATCAGTGGCATGCGCGAGGCTTGCATCGCGCTCGAGACGCCCGTGACCGGCGGCAACGTGAGTTTCTACAACGAGTCGGCGGACTCCGCGATCTGGCCGACCCCGGTGATCGGCATGCTCGGGCTGCTCGACGACCACCGACTGCGGGTGCCGGCCGGCTTTCCTGCCGCCGGGTTGTCCGTGTACCTGCTGGGGGAGACGTTCCCCGAGCTCGGAGGGTCGGAGTTCGCGGACGTCGTGCTCGGCCTCGTCGCCGGCAGGCCTCCGGCTCTCGACCTCGTCAAGGAGCGAGCGCTGCACGCGCTGCTGGTCGAGGCCGCGGCGGTCGACCTGCTGGCGAGCGCGCACGACTGCTCCGACGGTGGCCTCGCGATCGCGCTCGCGGAGTCGGCGATCGAGGGCGGACACGGGTTCGCGGTCACGATCGGGAGCGACCTGCCGGCGCACGTCGCGCTGTTCAGCGAGAGCGCGTCGCGGGTCGTGGTGGGTGTCGCGCCGGAACACGAGCAGGCGTTCGCCGAGCTCGCCCGGACCCACGGGGTTCCGGCGGCGCGCCTCGGCGAGACCGGGGGCCCACGCGTCGTGTTCGGCGGCATCTTCGAGACGACGGTCGCCGAGCTGACGGACATCCACGAGACGGCGATCCCACGGCTGTTGGGAGAGGCGGTCTGACGGTGCCTCGAGCACACCGGCCGGTCATTCGGGCCGTGACGTTCGACTTCTGGGACACGATCGTTGCCGCGACCGTGGGAAGCGGGGACGGCATGCGCCGGCTGCAGATCGAGCGCTTCGCGCAGACGGCCGCCGAAGCCGGGAGGCGCCTGCCCGCGGCCGAGGTCGAGGATGCCTTCGATGCGAACTGGGCGCGCTTCGAGGAACGCTGGGTCGCCAACGCCGGGCAGCACACGCCCGCCGACTCGGTCGATTTCATCGCCGAACGGCTCGGTCTCGACGTGACCGGTGGCCTACGGGAACGGCTGATCGACGGGTTTCGACGGGTGGGCGAGCGCGTGCCCCTCGAGACCGGGCGGGGCATCGAGGAGGCGCTCGACCGCTTGCGAGGTGCCGGCCTGCGGCTCGGCATCGTCTGCGACGTCGGCCTCACCTCGGCCCCCACGCTCCGCGCGCGCCTCGAGGAGCTGGGGCTGCTGCGCCGGTTCGATGCATGGGCGTTCAGCGACGAGACGGGCTGGTTCAAGCCTGCCGCCGAGGCGTTCGAGCCGGCGCTCGGCGGTCTTGGCGTCGACGATCCCTCGCTGGCTGCGCATGTCGGCGACAACCGCAGGACCGACGTCGCGGGCGCGCTCGGGCTCGGCATGGTCGCGGTCCGATTCACCGGGTTCCACGACCGGGCGCCTGAGACCGGTCCGGAGGCGCATCACGTGATCGACGACCATCGTTCGTTGCCGCCGCTGCTCGGCGTGGCATGAACGCGGCACGCTCCCTTTCACACCCCCCACCCCTGAGCCGTCGTTCGTTCGACGGTTCCACAGGAGGGAGGAGGCCGATGCGCCCGATCGCAGACGACGTATGGGTCCGACGGATGCTCGAACACGGTCGACGCCACGAGCTCGAGCGCGCGAGGCGAGCCCGCGAGGCGCTCGTCGCCAGGCCGGGACGACGGCGCGACCGGGCCGGCAGGCGGCCGAGGAAGCGCGGGTGAGGGGCGGCTCGGCGGTGATGCCGCCGTTCCAGCAGTTCCTCGAGGCCAATCGTGCGACGGTGTATCGGTTCCTCACCGTGGCGGTCGGGCCCCAGGACGCCGACGACGCGTTCCAAGAGACGTTCCTCGCGGCGTTGCGCGCCTACCCGCGGGTCCGCGAGCCGGACAAGCTCGACCGGTGGATCCTCGCGATCGCGAGCCGCAAGGCGATCGACCACCATCGGGGTGCCGGACGCCGCGCGGTGCCGACCGACGAGCCTCCGGAGCGGCCGGTGCACGATCCGGCGCCCCACGATCCGGATGATCCGCTGTGGTCCGCCGTGCGGGCGCTGCCGCCCCGTCAGCGTGTTGCGGTCGTGCATCGTCATGTGCTCGATCGTCCCTACGCCGAGATCGCCGAGCTGATGGGCTGCAGCGAGCAGACCGCCCGCGCCAACGTCTACCAAGGCACGAAGCGACTCAGGGAGTTGATCGCATGAACACGAACGATCTGAAGCGGCTCGCGTCGGCTGCGTCGTCTTCGGCACGCGCCCGCCGGGCGACGGACGAGCTCACCGAGCGCGCGGTTGCCGAGGGGCTGGTGGACGTCGCGGTGGCGACGATGGATTCGCCGATCGGCGAGCTGTTCGTCGCCGTCACCCCGACTGGGCTGGTGTCGGTCGCGTTCGAGGACGAACCGCGAGACGAGGTCTTGGAGCGGATCGTCCGGCAGATCTCGCCGAGGGTGCTGGAGGTCGCCGCCCCGACCGACGAAGTGCGGCGTGAGCTCGAGCAGTACTTCCATTCGCAGCGGCGGTCCTTCGACCTGTCCATCGACCGGCGGCTGATCGGCGACTTCGCCTGGAGCGTGCTCCGAGCGACGAGCCGGGTCGGGTACGGGGAGCTCGCGACCTACGGCCAGATCGCCGCGCGTATCCACCGGCCGACGGCGGCGCGCGCCGTCGGGCGGGCACTCGGGTCCAACCCGATCCCGATCGTGATCCCGTGCCACCGCGTCGTCGGTGCGGGCGGCTCGCTCACCGGGTACGCGGGCGGTCTCCCGAGGAAGCAGACGCTCCTTCGCCTCGAGGGCTCCCTCCTGTAGGTCGCAGGAGGGTTTCGCTCACCGATCATCGGGGGCCAGGGCGTGCATCGGCCCCTGAACCGTGCCCTCGCGACGCGACTCAGACGTGCGGGTCCACACCGGTGCGCCGGCCTCGCCGATCGCGGGCGACGTCCCCGGCCCGTCCCGGCTCGTTCGCTACACTGGCTGTCTCGTGGGCGCCGAATCACCGAAGGATGAGTGCGGACTCTTCGGCGTCTGGGCGCCGGGTGACGATGTCGCGCGCCTGACCTACTTCGGGCTCTTCGCCCAGCAGCATCGCGGCCAGGAGTCGGCCGGCGTCGCGGTGAGCGACGGCCACAACATCCTCGTCTACAAGGACCTCGGGCTCGTCAGCCAGGTGTTCAACGAGGCGACCCTCACCACCCTGCACGGCGACCTCGCGATCGGTCACACCCGATACTCGACGACCGGTTCCACCACCTGGGAGAACGCCCAGCCCGTCTTCAAGACCGACGGGGCACACTCCCTCGCGCTCGGTCACAACGGGAACCTCGTGAACACGCGCGACCTCGCCGCCCTCGTGGCGGAGGCGGGCGCGTCGGCCACGACCGATTCCGACATCGTCACGACCATGATGGCCAACGAGATGGCTGTGCACGGGGGCCTGGAGGACGCCGCGATGCGCGTGCTGCCGAGCCTGCAGGGCGCCTACTGCTTCGTGATGATGGACGAGCGCAGCGTCTACGCGGCGCGCGACCCCTACGGCGTGCGCCCGCTCTCGATCGGTCGTCTGCCGAACGGGTTCGTCGTCGCGAGCGAGACGTGCGCGCTCGACATCGTCGGCGCGGCCTTCGTCCGCGACGTCGAGCCCGGAGAGCTGGTGCGCATCGACGATCGGGGTCTGCACTCCGTGCGGTTCGCGGAATCGCCGCGCCGGGCCCTCTGCATCTTCGAGTCCGTGTACCTGGCGCGACCCGACTCCCGCCTGGGCGGCACGACCGTGCACGAGTCGCGTCGCGAGATGGGGCGCATCCTCGCGAGCGAGCATCCCGCCGACGCCGACATGGTGATCGCGGTGCCGACCACCGGGCACTCCGCCGCGCAGGGCTATAGCGAGGTGAGCGGCATCCCCTACGGCGACGGGCTCTACAAGAACCAGTACGTGGGCCGAACGTTCATCCAGCCCTCGCAGGGTCTGCGCGACCGGGGGGTGAAGCTCAAGCTGAACCCGCTGCCGGACTCGATACGCGGGAAGCGGTTGATCGTGGTGGACGACTCCATCGTGCGCGGCACCACGACGAAGCAGATCGTGCTCGCCCTCCGCGAGGCCGGGGCGACCGAGGTGCACATCCGCATCACGTGCCCGCCGGTGCAGTGGCCGTGCTTCTACGGCATCGACATGCCGACCCGCCAGGAGCTGATCGGCGCCGATCTCACGGTCGACGAGATCCGCGCCTACGTCGCCGCGGACTCGCTCGGCTACCTCTCGCTCGAGGGCATGGTCGCGGCGGCCGGAGCTCCCAAGGCCTCGTTCTGCCGGGCGTGCTTCGACGGCGAGTACCCGATCGAGGTACCCGAGCAGGCGGGCAAGTTCGTGCTCGAAGACCAGCTCCGGCTGCCGACCGGGTGAGCGGCCTCGAGGAGGCGCCGTGACCGACGCGTACCGACGCGCCGGCGTCGACATCGAGGCCGCGGCGAAGGCCGTCACCCTGATCGGCGATCTCGCGTCGCGGACCCGGCGACCGGAGGTCGCCGATGAGGTCGGGGGGTTCGCAGGGCTGTTCCGCATCGGCGACGGGAAGCTGCTCGCCGCGGCCACCGACGGCGTCGGCACCAAGCTCGAGATCGCCCGCGCGACCGGACGTCTCGACACCGTCGGCGTCGATCTCGTGGCGATGTGCGCCGACGACGTTGTGTGCACGGGCGCCGAGCCGCTGTTCTTCCTGGACTACCTGGCCGTCGGTGCGGTCGTGCCCGAGCGTGTGGCGGCGATCGTGGAGGGGGTTGCCGAGGGGTGTCGGCAGGCGGGGTGCGCGCTCCTGGGCGGCGAGACCGCCGAGCACCCCGGCACGATGTCCGACGATCGGTTCGACCTCGCCGGGTTCTGCGTGGGCGCGGTCGACGAGGCGTCGTTGCTCGGCCCATCGCGGGTGCGGGAGGGCGACGTGCTGGTTGGCCTCGCCTCGAGCGGGCTCCATGCCAACGGCTACTCCCTGGTCCGTCATGCCCTGCTCGCGCGCCACGGTCTGGACGACACGCCTCCGGAGCTGCGCGGTCGCACGGTCGCCGATGAGTTGCTCGAGCCGTGCGCGATCTACGTGAACCGGGTGCTGTCGCTCGCTCGGGACGATCTCGTGCACGCCGCCGCCCACATCACCGGTGGCGGTTTCCAGGAGAACGTGCCGAGGGCGATGCCCGAAGGACTCGGCGCTGAGATCCAGCGGGGCACGTGGCCCGAGCAGCCGGTGTTCTCCCTCGTGCGGGCGGCCGCCGGCGCGGGCGACGACGAGATGTTCGCCACGTTCAACATGGGCCTCGGCATGGTGCTCGTGGTCGACGCCGACGACGCCGAGCAGGTGCTCGACCGTGCCGGGGAGACCGCCTTCCGCATCGGCCGGGTCGCACGCGGAGCCGGCGTTCGTATCACCTGACCTGCGGATCTCGGCGACGTACGCCGAACCTGTGGCCCCTGTTGACTAGGCGCATATCACCCGCCGAAACCGTCGTCCGACGGAAGGTCCGGCCGTCCGGCCGGGCGGAAACCGCCCGCGCGGCCGATAAAGCCGCCGGGCCGAGCGACCGTAACTTCCAACACGATGCACAGCGAATCCGCGCCCGCGCCAGTGTCGCCCTTGCCGAGCGTGCTCGTCGTCGACGACGAGCCGCAGGTCGTCTGGGTGTTGCAGTTCAGCCTCGAGGCGGAGGGGTACCAGACCTACGCGGCGAACAACGGTGTGGAGGCGCTCGCCGAGATCTCCGAGCACAACCCGAGCATGATGGTCCTCGACATCATGATGCCGACGATGGACGGCTGGGCGGTGCTGGAGGAGATGGTGAAGCTCCCCGACGATCAGCGCCCTCGCGTGGTGATCGTCAGCGCGCTCTCGTCGCTGCGCGACCGCGCGAAGGCGGCCGAGCTCGGGGCCGACGCCTACGTGCCGAAGCCGTTCAACGTCGACGACCTGCTGCAGGTGCTGCACGGCCTCGAGGAAGCCTCGTAGCCTCCGCGCGACCCGGGGTCTGGGACTATCCCAGGATGGACCCGTGGCCGAAGCGTTGGTGCTCCTCCGGCACGACCGTGGTGCCGACCGCCGTGAGCGTGAGGACGGGCTCGTCGAGGAACTCCGCCGCGCTGTCGCCGATGTCGGTGCGAGCGGCCGCGATCTTGCGGATCTCGAACTCGCATCGCCGTGAGGTGTTCCCGACGCTCACGATCTTCCCTCGGGCCTCGATCCAGTCACCCGCGTAGAGGGGTGCGAGGAACTCGACGGACTCGTACGCCCTGAAGAGGCCCTCGTCACCGTCGTAGCGCATCGCCAGCTCGGTGATCAGGTCGCCCACGATCTTGAGCTGGGTGGCGCCCGCGACGAGGTTGCCGCCGTAGTGGGCGTCCTCCTGTCCGAGGCGCAGGCGGATCAGGGAGCTGGGCAGTTCGTCGGGCATCGGTCGTCGCCTCCTGGTCGATCGCTCGGTCGCGCTCGGACGGCACAGCTCAGCCCGGCGTGGGCGCCGTCGGGCGGCCGGGGATCACCTTCCCGTGGCGCACGCCACGGGCCGGCACCCGCACCTCCGTGCCGTCCTTCTTCCGCACGAAGTAGGTCTCCGCGGCGGGGTCCCACCGCTCCAAGACCCCCGCGGCTTCGGTCGTGTACCCGTTGGGCAGTTCGAACTGGAACGTGACGCGAGAACCCACGTCCGCGGGGGTGACGAGGTTGGTGCCGGCCTTCGGCCCCGGCCGTGGGAACGGCTTCACGGACTCGCGTTGCGGAGGCGCCGCGGCCGCGAGCCGCTCCCGCTCTTCACCTGCGGCCTCGGTCCACGCCCGGTTCAGGCCCGCCTGCAGGTACGAGCCGCCGAGGAAACCGGTGAACACGAAGAGCAGCAAGGCGAGCCCGGCCGACGACGGATCGGCCCCCGCCTGCTCCTGGGCGGTGATCACTCGACGCCCCGTGTGGAAGAAGCCCACGAGCGCCATGATCACGAGCACGGCGGCGACGGCCAGCAGCCACCACAGCTCGGCGAGGATCGCGACGACGACGAGCGGCCCGGCGAGGAACAACCCGACGATCGCAAGCGTCGAGACGAGCGGACGAATCGAGTAGTTGCGCAGGTACATACGGATGTCGTCGTTCACGCTGTAGTACCAGTACAGCCAGTACATGCCGAGGGTCACGACGCTCAACGCGAAGACGCCGAGCGGCTTACGGACGCGGTAGTCACGCCCGCCGATCGACACGACGTGGGCCATGTCGCGCAGGATATCGGACGAGGCGGACGTCAGCCTCCGGCGGCGGCCGGCAGTGGGTCGGGAGGCAGGGACAGCGCGGCCTCTGCGGCGATGCGGAACAGCGTCTCGCGCCCGGTCGAGTGCTCGTCCCAGCCTCGCTGATCCCACGCGTCACCGGACAGGTCGTCGCCCGCGTAGAGCACCTGCCCGAACGTGACGCCGCGGAACGCCGCGACCGCGAAGAAGGCCGCGGCCTCCATCTCGACGGTGAGGCACCCCTCGTTCACGCGTGCGTCGACCTTGCCCCGCGTCTCCCGGTAGAGCGCGTCGGTGGTCCAGGTCGCGCCGGTCACGTGCGGCACCCCATGGCGTTCCGCGGTCCCGACGATCGCGTCGACGGCCGCCGGCGACGGCTCGACCGTGCGCGACGCGGGCAGGTAGTGGTACGAGGTGCCCTCGTCGCGAACGGCCGACGTCGGCACGATCACATGGCCGAGCGCCACGTCGGGCACGAGCACGCCGGCGCCCCCGCACGCGACGAACGCGCGGCAGCCGCGCGCGATCAGCTCCTCAAGGAAGCCGGCAGCGAGCGGCGCCCCGACGCCCGGATGCATCACCACGAGCCGGCGCCCGCCGTGGTCGATCTCGTAGACCGGGTTGCGGCCGATCTCGCTCACGACGTGGTCCACGATCCGACCGTTATGCCGCTCCACGACGTCGGCGATCACGTCCTGGAAGAAGCAGAACACGGCATGGGGGGCGATCGACATCGGCTCGACCACCTCGGCGGGTTCGATCACCGCGGTCGGGGAGGGGTCGAACTCGAGGATCGGCGCGGCGTCGCCGGTTGGGTCGGCGTCGTTCACGCGACGCGCTCCTTCCTCGATGCGAGCAGGGCACCGGCGATCACGAGTCCGATGCCCACGATCGAGAGCGCCTGCACGGTCTCGTCGAGGAAGACCGCCCCGAGCACCAGCGCGACGACCGGGATCAGGTAGGTCGCGAACGACGCTCGCGAAGAGCCGACCCGGGAGACCAGCCTGCCCATCAGCACGAAGGCGAGCCCCGTGCCGAGCGACCCGAGCGCGGCGATCGCCGCGAGGGGTCCCCATGCGAACGACGAGCCCGTGAGCCCGGCGATCCCGAGCGGCGCGGTCCACAACACGGCGAGGGCGAGCATGCGGTTCATGACCGGCAGCGAGCCGTAGCGTTGGGTGAGCGGCGCGGCGATGTTGATGGCCACCCCGTAGCACCCCACCGCGACCAGCACGAGCACGACGCCGAGGGCCTCGTTGGAACCCTCGGCGAGCGAGGGTGCGGCGATGGCTGCCACGCCGGCGAACCCCACGATCAGCCCGGTCGTCTGCGCACGCCCAGGCAGCCGGTGGAGCATCAGCGCCCCGATCGTCGTCGCGAAGATCGGCAGGGAGCCGTTCAGCAGACCAGTGAGTCCCGAGCTGATCCACTGCTGGGCCAATGGGAACAGGGTGAACGGCACACCCACCCAGAGGAAGGAGAGCGCGATGATGCGGGCTCGATCCTCGCGCGCGATGGGCGTTCGGGATGCGGGCACCAGCCAGAGCGTGGCGGCTCCGAACAGCACCCGGAGCCACGTGATGAGCCCCGGCTCGAACGCGTCGAGGCCGATCGCGATGAACAGGAACGACGAGCCCCAGATCCCGCCGATCGACGCGAAGAGACCCCAATCGAGGGGGGTGAACGTTCCCCGGTGGGTCCCAACGCTGGTGGACAGCACCCCTCGGCTCATGCGCCTTTCTCCCCGGCCATGTGTCGAACGACGTCGTGGGCGCCGGGCTCGTGAAACCCCAGGTCGCACGACGGTTCCCGTCACAACGTCGTGCCGGTCGGGCCGTGTTCCCACTACAGACGCGTGATCGAGCCGGGGGGTGGCTCGGGGTAGGTCTCTGGATGCACGGCCCACGCCAGGATCTCGAGCCCATCGACGATGCGCGGGCCCGGGCGTGAGAAGAACGACGTCGCATCGACCGCGAACGCGTTGCCGTTGCGCACGGCCGGCGTGTCGGCGATCTCGGGGTGCGCGATCACTTGCTCGCCCTCGGCCTCGGCTTCCTCGAGGTAGTAGCCGCAGGGCATGTAGACGAGCACCTCGGGGTAGGCGTCGCGGATCTCGCGATGGGTCACGGTACGGGACGGCTCGCCCTTCGCACCGAGCAGGTTCGTCGCCCCGACCGCCTCGACCATCTCGGGGACCCAGTGCCCGGCGGCGAACGGGGGCTCCGCCCACTCCATGCAGAAGACGCTCACGGTCGGCAGTCTGATCGCGGTTTGCTTGACCGCGGCGACGCGCCCCCGGAGCCCCGCAGCGAGCTCGGCTCCGCGCTCGCCGGCCCCGAGCCGACCGCCCACGACCTCGATCTGGGCGATCACGTCGTCGAGCGTGTGCGGATCGAGCGCGACCACCTCTGTCGCGTCGGTGAGCCCGAGCATCCCGAGCGCCTCCTCGACGTGACCGGCCGGCACCGCGCAGACGCGGCAGAGATCCTGGGTGAGGATCACGTCGGGCTGCTCGCGGCGGATCAGGTCGGTGTCGAGCACGTACAGCGGACGGCGATCGTCCATGCGCTCGCGCACCGCGGCGTCGATCTCGCGCGACGTGAGCGGGCGGCCCTGCGGGAGCGCGCTGCGGGAGACGACGGGCTTCGTCACGGCGTCGGCGGGGAAGTCGCACTCGTCGGTCACGCCGATCAGGTCGTCGCCGAGACCGAGGGCGTAGACGATCTCGGTGGCCGACGGCAGCAGGGACACGATCTTCATCGCGGCAAGTCTCCCAGTCGCTCGGTCGACGTGAGCAGGTCGACCAGGTGGGTGAGGGCGCGGCCGACGGTCGCCCCGTCGAGCACGCGATGGTCGAACGTGCAGCTCAGCGTGCAGGCGGGACGTGCGACGATCTCGCCGCTGAGGACGAGCGCGCGCGGCGCGATCACCCCGATCGCGAGCGTCACGCTCGTGCCCGGTGACAGGATCGGCGTCCCCGCCTCGCTGCCGTAGCTCCCCGTGTTGCTCACGGCGATCGTCGCTCCGGTGAGCTCCGCGGGGGTGAGGGAACCCTCGCGAGCCGCCATCGCGAGCCGCTTGATCTCGCCGGCGATCGCGGTCAGACCGAGCGCGTGCGCGTCGTGCATCACGGGCACGACCAGCCCCCGCTCGGTGTCGGCAGCCATGCCCACGTCGATGCCCTCGCGATCGACCACGCCCCCGTCACCCCACGCCGAGTTCAGCGTGGGGTGGGCGGCGATCGTGCGACATAGCGCGGCCACCACGACGGGCAGCGGGGACATCCCGAGTTCCGCCCGGAAGGCATCCAGCGCCGCGCAGTCGAGCGTCCGGAACGTCGTGACCTGCGGGATCGCCGCCTGGCGCTCCATGTTGCTCGCGATGACCGATCGCGAGGGAACCGTCGGCGCGATGTCCGGCGCGGCCGCCACCGCCCGAACGTCGTCGGCCATGATGCGTCCGTCGGCGCCCGACCCGACGACCGCGGCGAGATCGACCCCCAGTTCCTTCGCGAGCTTTCTCACCGGGGGCGTGGTTCTCGCGGCGCCACCCGGGGGCACCGTCGGCTCGTCGCCGCCCGCCTTCCCGGCGTCGCCGAACGTCACCAACGGCGCGCCGACGGGAACGCTGGACCCGACCGCACCGTGCAACGACGCGACGACCCCCGCGAACGGCGAGGGGATCTCGACCGTGGCCTTCGCCGTCTCGACCTCCACCAACGGCTGGTTCAGCTCGACGGGGTCACCTTCGGCGACGAGCCATTGGACGATCTCGCCCTCCTCGAGGCCCTCACCGAGGTCCGGCATCGCGAACACCCGCTCGGTCGGGGCCATCAGTACGCCACCACCTCGCGCACGGCATCGGCGATGCGCTCGACGCTCGGCAGGTAGCGATGTTCGAGCGCCGCGGGCGGGTACGGCACGTCGTAGCCGGTCACGCGTCGCACGGGGGCTTCCAGGAATTCGAACGCCTCCTCGACGATGCGCGCGGTCACTTCGGCGCCCAGGCCGAGCGTCTTGGGCGCTTCGTGCACGACGACCGCGCGACCGGTCTCGCGCACGCACCGGGCGATCAGCGGCGTATCGAGCGGGGAGAGCGATCGCAGATCGACGACGCGAGTCTCGAGCCCCTCGTCCGCGAGCACCGACGCCGCGTCGAGGCATCGGGCCACCATGGCGCCGTAGGTGAACACGGTCGCCGCGTCGCCGTCGCGAACGAGCGCGCCCTCGCCGATCCCGAAGCCGCCGGTCGTGAGATCGGCATCTTGCCTGGCCCAGTAGCGTGCCTTCGGCTCCAGCACGATCACGGGGTCGGGGTCGGCGATCGCGAGCCGCAGCAGGCGGTACGCGTCGCCGGGGTTGGACGGCGCGACCACCTTCAGTCCGGCCGTGTGCACGTAGAACGTCTCGGGGCTCTCTCCGTGGTGCTCCTTGCCCTTGATCCCCCCGAACGCCGGCATCCGGATCGTGATCGGCATGTCGATGCGGCCCCGGGTGCGCTCGCGCATCTTCGCGACGTGGTCCACGATCTGCTCGAGCGCCGGATAGGAGAATGCGTCGAACTGCATCTCGACGACGCTGCGCCACCCGCCGAAGGCGAGCCCCACCGCGGCCCCGGCGATGCCCGCCTCGCTGATCGGGGTGTCGAACACCCGTCGGTCTCCGAACTCGGCCTGCAGCCCGTCGGTCACGCGGAAGACCCCGCCCGAGCGCCCCACGTCCTCGCCGAAGACCAGCACCCGGTCGTCCTCGCGGAGTGCGTCCCGCAGGGCCGCGTTCAGGGCCCCCACCATCGTGACCTCAGCCACCGAGCACCTCGGCGCGCTGTTCGGCGATCGCCGCGGGCGGGTCGGCGTAGGTGTGGTCGAACATCCACTCCACCGGCGGTGCCGGCTGGGCGATGACCCCGTCCCTGATCGCGAGCACCTCGGACTCGATCTCGCCCTCCCAATCCGCAAGCACGCCGCCGTCGATATGCCCCACGCTCTCGAGCCACGATCGGAAGCGCACGATCGGGTCGAAGGCACGGGCGGCCGCGACCTCGTCCTCGACTCGGTACCTGCCTGGGTCGTCGGCGGTCGAGTGCGCGCCGATGCGGTACGTCAGAGCTTCGATCAGGGTCGGCCCATCGCCTGCATACGCGCGGGCCGCCGCCTCGCGCGTTGTCCGGTAGACGGCGAGCACGTCGTTGCCGTCGACCCGGATCCCCGGGAAGCCGTAGCCCTCGGCGCGTCTGAAGATCTCTCCCGCGGTTTGGCGTTCGGTCGGCACGCTGATCGCCCAGCCGTTGTTCTGGCAGAACAGGATCGCCGGGGCGGAGAACACGCCCGCGAGGTTCGCGGCCTCGTGGAAGTCGCCCTCGCTCGTGCTCCCGTCGCCGAAGTAGGCGAGCGAGCACGCCCGCGTGCCGTCGAGCGCGAGGCCCATCGCGTAACCGACGGCGTGCACGATCTGGGTGGCGACGGGGATGCAGATCGGACCGAACCGGGTGGCGCGAGGGTCGTACGGCCCCCCGTGCCAGGTGCCCCGGTGGTAGGCCAGGTACTGCACCGGATCGACGCCCCGCACGAGCGCCGCCGCGAGCTCGCGGAAGGTCGGGAAGACGAAGTCCTCAGGCCCGAGCGCCGTCGCGCTGCCGATCTGGGCGGCTTCCTGGCCCTCGAAGCCCGGGTAGACGGTCAGCTCGCCCTGACGCTGCAGGGCGATGCACTCCCGGTCCAGGCGCCGGGCGAGCAGCATCCAGCGCAGCATCGCGCGGAGCTCGTCGGGCGCGAGGCCCACGTCGATGTCGCCCACGGCCGTGCCGTCGGGGGCGAGCACGCGGAGGGGTTCCGTGCCGCGCCAATGATCTGGTTCGGACGCCACGCGGATCCCCCTCGAGCTTTGCTCATCGAACGCCGAGAGCATAGGGGAAGCCGACAGCTCGTAGACTCGGATGCCCATGGTGCCCAGCGCGTTCCTCCGTGTGTACCAGCCGCTCGACGCGTTCGAGCGGAGCGAGCAGCTGCATTGGGAACGCTTCCTGCTGCACGGCCCCGAGACGATGTCCCCGCGCCCTCGCTACGCCGATCACCACACGGTCGGCAAGCTCGGGGTACTGGCCCCGGCCGAGGCCGACACCGCCGAGGTGCTGCACGTCGACGGGCGCACGTTGATCAGCCCGCGGCGCATGCGCATGCGGGTGCTGGCCGCCATGGTCTCGTTCCGCGAATCCCAGGCGATCGAGCTCTGGGAGCAGTTCGTGCCGAAGAAGGACGGGAGGCGAGCCGCGAAGGATCTGGCACGGCTGCGCCGGCGCGACCCCGCGGCGGTGGCGTTCTGCCATCAGAGTCCGTGGCACGTGCCGATCCGCTGGTTCGTGCTCTTCCGTGACGAGGAACGAGAGCTGATCGAGGACCCGCACGGCCGTTGGCGCCTGCGTTACCGGACGACGACGCGACGTGCGATCCGCCGGGCGGAACAGGCGATCGGACCGCTCCGCCGCAGCGACCTCGGCCCGATCGGCGACCTGATCCTCGACCTACACCAATGGATGGTGCAGTTCGATCCGGCGTCGGTGCTCGAGCTCGACTACGCGTCGTTGTGCGACTTCCAGCGGTGGGACGAGCTCGACGACGACCACTCCGCCCGAGAGATCCACGACGCGCTGCAGGCCCTGGAAGCGGGGGAGTTCCCCAAGGCCGCCGACGTGTACCAGGGCGTGCTCAGCAGGTGGGCCGAGGTGCGCAGTCGCGAGATCCTGAATTAGGCCCGGCAACGGGGCCGTATCCGAGTGGCCAGGGGCAGAATCGAACTGCCGACACCGCGGTTTTCAGCCGCGTGCTCTGCCAACTGAGCTACCTGGCCCGGGCCGGTAGAAACCTGGCAGGAATCGCCGCCGAGGTCATCACCAGCGCGTTGAAGTGTAGCGAGTGGAGGTGGGTCCGGGCTCGGCAACGCCCGATCGGCCTCGTGGGCTCCCCCGAGGCAGTCTTGATCTTCTTGCCGGGTGGTGCCGGAAGGGGAGTCCGACAGGCGGCCGCTTCGAGGCCCTCTGCCGCTCTGTGGCGGGCCATCGTGAGGGCGTCGACCATCAACGGCCCAGCCGAGCATCTCGACCTGCTGACGGCGCCATCCGAGGCTGTGTGCCCTGCCGAGGAACAGAGTGTCCTCCAAGGAAACGGTTGAGCGATTCCGCGTCGTTCCGGCGGCCGTAGAGGCGAGTCCCACCCCCGGAGCTGCAACGCCCAGGTCAAGCAACGTGCTCAGGACTATCGCCGTCGGCCTGGCGAGATGTGCTCACGTCGGTGGGGAGCCTGCGCGCAGGTAGGTGAGCACCGCCAGCACGCGGCGGTGGTCGTCGGGCGACTGCTGCAACCCGAGCTTCCGGAAGATCTGCCGCACGTTCGCCTCGACCGTCTTTGGACTCAGGAACAGCGTCTGGCAGATCGCTCCGTTCGAACGCCCCTCGGCCATGAGCCCCAGCACCTCGCGCTCGCGCTCCGTCAGCTCGTCGAGGGGGCCCTGTTCCCGCGCGCGGTGTACGAGCCGCGAGACGATCGTCGGGTCGATGACGCACTCCCCCTCGCCGATCCGCTTGAGCGCATCGGCGAGTACAGCGATGTCCGAGAGGCGTTCCTTGAGCAGGTACCCGACGCGCTCGGGTGCCTCCTCGAGTAGCTGCATCGCGTAGCGCGATTCGAGGTACTGAGAGAGGACGAGCACCCCGATCGTCGGATGGTCTCGGCGGATCTCCTTCCCCGCGGCTATCCCCTCGTCCGTGTGCGTAGGCGGCATCTTGATGTCGATGATCGCGACGTCTGGGCGCGTCAGCTCGACCCGCCGCATGAGCTCGGACGCATTCTCGGCTGTACCTACCACGTCGAAGCCGGCATCTGCGAGGAGGCGCGCTAGGCCCTCGCGGAGGAGCATCGAATCGTCGGCGACGACTACTCGCATGGGATCTCGGCGCGGATCCTGACCCCGCCGCCGGACGCGCGCTCGACCGCGACCCTTCCGTCCAGGGCACCGACGCGATCCTCCAAGTCGACGAGCCCCTGGGGCTCGGCTCCGGTCTCGACTTCGACGAGGAGCGCTCCGTCGCGCCTGATCGCGCTCACGCGGGCGGCCCCCGCCTTTGTCGCTTCCGCGACGACCAGGTAAGCGGCTGTCTCGACGACCGCAGGAAACCGCTCCTGCGGCAATGCCCCGATGCGAAGGGGCGCCGGCGTCGCTTCGGCGAGGGCCTCGACCGCGGCGGCGAGTCCCTCGTCGCTGAGGACAACCGGGTGGATCCCGTGCGCGAGCTCGCGGAGCTCGGCGACCGCTCGAGCGAGCTCGACGCCGGCCTCATCGAGGCGCCGCGCGAGTCTCTGATCCCGATCGATCCCGAGCTGCGCTCGCAGAAGGCGGAGCGCGAGTGAGAGCCCGACGAGACGCTGCTGAGCGCCGTCGTGGAGGTCGCGCTCGAGTCGGCGGCGCTCGGCATCGCCCGCTTCGATGATGCGGGCGCGCGAGGAGCGCAGATCCTCGAGCTGCGCGTGCACTTCGGCCTGGAGACGCTCATTCTCGAGCGCGAGGCGGGCCGCCGACGTGACTTCTTCGACGAGCTCTGGATCGTCGAGAAGGCCGGCCCGGTGTACGAGAACGGCCACGGGTCGACCGTCGCGAACGAGCGGCGTCGCGACACGACCCTCCACCCGGGCGAGGTCGACCGTGCGCCCTCCCGCGTCCGCGTAGTGCCCTTCGCCCACCGGATAGACGATCTCGAGCTCGGGATCCGCAAGCGTTCGGGCGAGCCCGTCGCGCAGACCCCCCGCGGGAGCAGGCTCGCCGAGCTCGACGACGAGCCGGGCGAGCGACGAGCGCATGCGGCGAGTCCGCAGCAATCCCCAGGCGACGGTAAGCGCGAGTGCCACGAGGGCGGCTGCCTGCGCGAGCCAGAGTCGTTGATCGAACGTGCTGCTCCCGAGGAAGCCGCGATCGAGGCTCGCGCCGAAGCTAGATGCGACAAGGGCCAGGTAGATGCCTCCGGCGAGGACGATCGGAGCGACGACGCGGCGTCTCGCGGGACTCGAGCGTGCGACCCTCCAGCCTGCCACCGCGACGAGAAGGAGTGACCAGGCAAGCCCGAGATGCACTCCCACACGATTCAGATCGTCGAAGAGTCCCGACTCGTCGCTTACGAGCACGAGATTGTCCGGACACAGGACGCAACCCCGGGTCGCCGGATCGAAGAAGAGCGCCGGAAGCAGCCCGACCACGATCAAAGCCCCCGCCAACGCCACGCTGACCGCGACGCGCTCCGCCCACGAACTCAACCGGCCGCTGGGGTAGGCGAGCGTCGCCCAGCCTACGAGGGGCGCACAGGCCGCGTAGAAGACCAGGCCGACCGTGAAGACGGCGGGTGAGCCGACACCAGGGTTGTCCCACTCGGCGAGGAACCAGGCGCAGCTCGCTGCGACGAGCAGCGGGCCGACGGCGTTCCCGGGACGCCTGCCCCAATGCGCGAGCGCGCAGGTCAGCAGTGCCCAACCGGCGCCGAGCAGGGCGACTGCACCACCGAACGACGTCCCGGCGAACGAGAACGCCGGATCGGCGCGCGCGATCAGGAGCGAGAAGACACCGAGGGCCAGGCCGGCCGCCCAGAGCACGAGCCGAAGCCGCATGTGTCAATCGTCGCACACCGGCCGAGCGAGGCCTCCGGTGCTGGCCTTGCGCAGCACGAGGGGTATCCCCATGCTGGATCACGGGCATTCGAGGGGGCGCCCCGATGCGCGCAAAGCGTTCCGGTCCTAGCGTCGTGGCACCGACGAGAGGAGGTGCACCACGATGCAGATGAGCCGAATCACAAGATGTGCGGTTGGCGCGGTGCTCGCAGCGTCGGCGATCGCTCTGGCTGCCTGCACCGCCTCGGGCAGCGACAAGGCCGGCGGTGTTGAAGAGCAAGAGCCGATCGTACTCAAGCTCGCCAGCTTCACCGATGACATCCAGCCGCCACTCCAGGTCTTCGCCGAGGAGGTCGCGACGCGGTCGGACGGGACGATGCGGATCGAGTTCGAGCCGGGGTGGCGAGCGGGTGATCCGAACGCGGAGCGAGGGACGATCGAGGACGTCGAAGCCGGCAAAGTCGACATGGCCTGGGTCGGGGCGCGTGTCTTCGACACCCTCGACGTGACGAGCTTTCAGGCCCTCCTTGCCCCGCTCCTCGTCGACAGCTACGACCTTCAGGAGAAGGTGTTCGAGAGCGGGATCCCCACGAGCATGCTGGACGGCGTCGAGGAGCTCGGAGTGGTCGGGATCGGCGTCCTTCCCGGGCAGATGCGGAAGCTGCTCGGGGTCAGCCATCCGTTCCTCGAGCCGTCGGACTTCGAGGGCGAGGTCATCGGAGGAGCGGAGAACGAGCTCTCCGTTCAGACGATCCAGGCTCTTGGCGCCACGCTCGAGGCGCTTCCCGCCGGCGGCTCTCTCAAGGGTCTCGACGCGACAGAGCAGCACCTCGGAGCGATCTGGGGCAACCGGTACAACAAGAGCGCGAAGTATGTCGGTGCCAACGTGAACCTCTGGCCCCGGCCGCTCGTGATCTTCGTGGGCAAAGAGGTCTCAGACTCGCTCGCTCCGAACCAGCAAGCCCTCCTTCGTGAGGCGGCCGCCGCCGCGGTTCCGGGCGCGCTCGCCGCGGCGCGCGCGGAAGACGAAGAGGCGACGCTCCAGCTCTGCCGTCGCGGCGTGACCTTCGCCGTCGCCTCCGAGAGCGATCTCGGTGCACTTCGCGGCGCCCTCGAGCCCGTGTACGCAGAGCTCACGGCCGACCCGGAGACCAAGTCCAACATCGAGGCCATCACCGACCTCAAGACGCAGATCGCAGCTTCGGCGGAGGCACCTGTCTGCACGGAGACCGAGCCTCCGACCACGGCGCCGCCGATCCCGGACGGCACCTACGAGACGACGCTGACGGAAGCCGACTGGCAGAAGATGACGAAGGCCGATTGGCTGACGTCAGGGGTCTCCGAGGAGGACGGCGCTGTCCCCGGCGTCTTCAGGATGATCTTCGATGCCGGTGAGTTGACCCTGGTCGGGCCGGACGGCGAAGTCGGCGGGCAAGGGAGCTACACCGTGTTCCGCGACCAGATCGAGATCCAATTCGCCTCGGACTACATCATCACCGCCCGCTGGTCGCTGGAGGGCGACACGCTCACGTTCGCAGACGTCGACTGCTGTGGAGGCAATGCGAAGCTCGAGGCCGTGACGTTCGCGTCGCATCCCTGGGTGAAGACCGACTGAGGACCCAGCCGACGCTTCGGGCCGGCCCCGGCGATCTGCTCGACCGGGGCCGGCCCGGTCCGGACGACACGACGGCGAGAGCTACGGCGCGTCTTGACCCGTTCCTTACACATGCTCGTCGGTCGGGATCGTCGCGACCAGCCGAGTGCCGCCGCCGATCGGGCTCCGGACGGAAAGCTGCCCGCCGAGGGCCTCCACACGGTCGGCGAGGCCGCGCAGGCCCGAGCCGCGGCTCGCGTCCGCGCCGCCGATGCCATCGTCTGCGATCGTCACGAGCACGAACCCCTCCGACTCGTCAACGTCGATCGTCATACGCGTCGCCTCGGCATACTTCGCCGCGTTCGCAAGCGCTTCCGAGCAGAGGAAGTAGACGGCCGCTTCGGCGGTCGGAGCCAGCCGACCGAGCGCCACCGATAGCTCGACGGGCAGACCAGCCCGGATCGTGAGCGCCGGGAGCGCGGCGGCCAGGCCTCCCTCGGTCAGCGTGCTTGGGTGGATGCCCTGAGCGAAGTCGTGGAGCTCTGCGCGGGCACCTCGCACCTCCTCCTCGACATCCCTAAGCATCGCCGTGGCCGGACCGTCTGCGCCCGCTCGCGCCACCTCGATGAGCTCTGCGACGAGGGCGAGGCGGCGCTCGGCGCCGTCGCGCAGCTCCCGCTCGAGGCGACGCCTCTGGGCGTCCGCGGCCTCGACGATCCGCCGGCGTGAGGCAGCGAGCTCGAGCACGCGTGCCCGCACCTCCGCCTGGAGGCGGGCGTTCGAGACCGCCATGCTCGCGGTCGAGGCAACGGCATCGACCAGGGCCGGGTCCTCGAGCACCGCCTGGTCGTGAACGAGCAACGCGACCGGCTCCCCGTCGTGTGCGATCGGCGTCACCGCTCTGTCCGCTGCGGGTTCCGGCAGCTCGACTGGACGACCTGCATCGTCGACGTAGCGATCTTCCTCCGGGAGCCAGTAGCCGAGGACGAGGGAGCGGTCGCCGAGCGCGCGCCCGAGCTCGTCCCGAAGCGTCCGCGTGTCGGCCCGCTTCCCCAGGTCGACGACGAGGTCGGCGACCACGGCCTCGGCCCACCGCCCGCGGAGGAGATCCACGAGGAGAACGAGCGCGAGGCACGCGATCACGATGTCGTACGCCCAGAGCACCTCTCGGTCGGCGTCCCAGCCGGCGAGCCGCTGCACGGCGCCGAGCGCCAGCACGGACGCGAATGTGAGCGCCGCCGCAAGAGCGGGAACGCCGGCCCGCCGGGCGGTGCCCGAGGCACGGAGGAAGCCGTCGAGGGCCGCGGCGGCGACCAGCGCGGCGATCACCAGCGTGACGACGTCATTCCGCGCGACGGGCTCGACCAGCGCGTTGACATAGGCGGCGACGACCGTTGCCCGCGCGAGCCTCCGCCGGAGACGGCCCGTCGGATACGAGATATGGAGGTGAACGAGGGGCCCGCGGTGCAGGTAGAGGAGCTGCGGCCAGAGGTTGCCGGCGAACCACGTGTAGCCCGAGAGAGCCATCAGCGGCCCGACGCGGCTCGCGCCGCGCCGCTCCCAGGCGACGACGCCGCACGTGACGAGCACGAGGCCGACGAGGGCGTCGGCCACGACAAGGGCGAGGTCGCCAGTCTGGTACGAGACCCATTCGGCCGCGAAAGCCAGGGCTGCAGCGCCCGGGAGCAGCGCGAGCCGCAGGAGCCGCATGCGCTCTACCCGTCCGCGAACGCGGCGAGCGCGGGGCCAGAGAGCTCGCCCTTCGGGATGAACCCGTGGGCCCGACTTCGCTCCAGTCTCCGGCGGTAGGAGGAGACGTCGCGGCTCGACGTCAGAACCACCGCCAAGCCGGCGCTCTCCTCCAGCAGCGCGTCGCAGACGGCGAAGCCGTCCATGTCGGGCAACGCCACATCCAGCAACACGAGTTCGGGCGCGAGCGACCGCGCCATCTCGAGCGCCGATGCCCCATCGGTCGCCTCACCCACGACGTCGAACCCCTCGGCCACGAGCAACGCGCGGGCGTACGACCGGAAACCGGCGTGGTCATCGACGATCAGGATCCTCGCCGTCACAGGCGAAATCGTCGCACGCGACACTTCCGCCTGCATCAGGGGTGGCCCTCGAATTCGGGAGCGAGCCCGGTGTTGAAACTCGAGGAGGCCCGGACCGCTGTCACGTGCTGTCATGACCGATGGGAACGGAAGGCCTGGCGCGCCGCACGGCTCCTCGCCGCGCGCGACGCCGCCGCCGGCGTCGTCACCGGCGACGAGCTGCCCACGGTCCAGTCGCTCGCGGTCGCCGTGACGACTTGACGGCCGCCGGGTTCAGTGACCTAGGGTCGAGGCGCTCGATGAGGGTGCGGCGATCGTCGTCGACGCCGCCTGGGCGGAAACCTCTGGCGGCGACGAGGGAGCGGCCGATGCCTAGATCGTGGCGATCTGCGGCGTTTCGTAGCGCCGCGACGTCTGTGGGGCCGCTGCGTAGCTACGCCGTTACCAGACTGGCCGAATCCGTTACCACGGTGGCACGGGACAAATCGCTGACCTGCCAGGTCGAGGATTTCTATCGCCCCGACCTGGCCCGGGCCGGTCGACGACCGGCGGGATCGCCCGAGGTCATCACCAGCGCGATGAAGTGTAGCGACAGGAGGTGGCTCGGGACTCGGTAACGGCGGGGCGACCCTCAGCGTACGAGGCGATAGAGCTGCCAATCGCCGGGGACGCCCTTCAGTGGATGGACTCCCGCGTCCTCGAACACGAGACCCGATCCGGAAACGAGTCCCTCGACGGTGTGTGAGACAAGTACCTCAGAGGACCGCGCGAGCGACGCGATGCGCGCCCCGATGTTCACGGCGATCCCGCCGATCTTCCCGGCGATCGACTCCACCTCGCCGGTGTGAACGCCGGCTCGCACCTCGATCCCGAGCTCCGGCACGGCCCGGGCGATCGCCTGCGCGCAGCGCACGGCCCGCGCCGGACCGTCGAAGGTGGCGAAGAAGCCGTCCCCGGCGGTGTCGACCTCGGTGCCGCGGAACCGGCCGAGCAGCGCGCGGACCAGCCCGTGGTGCCGCTCGACGAGCGTTCGCCAACCCTTGTCGCCCAGCTCCGCGGCGGTCACGGTCGAGTCGACGATGTCGGTGAACAGCACGGTAGCGAGCAGGCGGTCGAGGTCGGCTTCATCGCCGCGGACCTCGGTCACGAACCGCTCGATCTCATCGAGCAGCTCGCCCTGGTTCCCGATGAAGATGTAGTGGTCGTCACCGGGGAAGGACAGGAACCTGGCACCCCGGATCTGCTCGGCCATCCACTTCGTCTCCGCCATCGGAACGTCGAGGTCGTCGTTACGTGCCAGTACGAGGGTCGGCACGTGGATGGCGGGAAGGGCCGAACGGACGTCGATGCGGGCATTCATCCGGGAGAAGGCGTTCACCGCGCCGGGACTCGCGGCGTTCCGCATGTAGTCCGCGAGCCAAGCCACCAGCTGAGTGTCGTCCCCGTACGACGGCGCGAAGGCCTCTTCGAGGTACTGACGGGCAAGCTCTTCGGTGCCCCACAGCCGATCCCGACGCTCCATGAACGAGGCCACCTCCGCCTCGTGCTCGTGGGTCGGACGCCTGAACGGGTAGTCCAGGGCATTGTTCCAGCAGGCGGCGGTGCCGAACAACACCAACGCGATCGAGCGTTCCGGATGCGTCGCCGCGAACAGGGTGGCCATCGGACCGCCCTCGGAATGACCGAGCACGACCGCGCGGTTCGACCCGACGGCATCCATCACGGCCCGGGCGTCGTCGATCCGCACCTCGAGCGAGGGGAGCCGGTCGTCGGGGACACGGTCGGACATCCCGACCCCTCGCTTGTCGAAGACCATCACCCGACCGAACGTCGCGAGCCGCTCGAGGAACCGCACGATCCGCGGCTGGTCCCACATCCGCTCGACGTGCGTCACCCAACCCAGCACGAACAGGATGTCGACCGGACCGTCGCCGAACGCCTGATAGGCGACGTTCACGCCGTCGGCGGCCTTGGCGTAATGAGTCTCGGGGTGGGGGCCCACGAAGGCATCCTCGGGGGTCCGGGATCGAGGCGCAAGGCGATGAGAGGTGTTGCAGAGGGGACGTCGCCGAACGAACGGTCGAGCTCCCAAGACCGGTCGACGGTATGGAGCCATTCGGGCGAGGCGCCGTACCGACGAGATGGGTGCCTATGCCGCGGATCCGGGGGAGTTCCTGCCCGTGCTTCGTCGGACGCGTCGACGGCATCGCGGACCACGACCACCCGCCATCCGCGTCGAGGCGACGGAGTAGAGGTGAGGTGACCTGCGGCATCCGGGGTCGATGGCCCCGCCTGGTGACTGAGGCGTTACCAGAACGGCCGGTTCCGTTACCAGGGCGTGACGGCCAACGCGCTGACCTGCCAGATCGGGGATCCCCGCCGCCCCAACCTGGCCCGGGCCGATCGACGACCGGCGGGATCGCCCGAGGTCATCACCAGCGCGATGAAATGCACGGACTGGAGGTGGCTCGGGACTCCGAACGGTCGTATGCGGTGATGGTGAGCTGCCGCGGTCCCGCTGGTGTCCGGTGCAGGGCCGGTACTAGCATCGAGGCATGCACTTCGGTCGGTACGCGTTCGGGTCCATCGAGATCGACGATGTGACGTACGAGCACGACGTGGTGATCGAGGACGGGCGCGTCGGCCGACGGGACAAGGGTCCCTCGAAGGCGCTCCGTACGGCCGGGCATACCCCGCTATCGGCCGCCGAGGAGATCCCGTGGGCGTGCCGTCGGCTGGTGATCGGCAGTGGCGCCTCGGGGGCGCTTCCGGTGCTCGAGGAGGTCCGCCAGGAGGCCACCCGACGCCACGTCGAGCTCGTCGTCACGCCGACCCTCCAGGCGATCGAACTCCTGCGTTCTGGCGATCCGGAGACGAACGCGATCCTGCATGTGACCTGCTGAGGAGCTCAGGGAAAACGGACGCCGCGCCGACCTCGGAGGGCCGGCGCGGCGTCGATGGCGCGCCCGACGGGCTTCGATCCCGCGATCTCCGCCTTGACAGGGCGGTGAGGACGGCCTGACTCCTCTACGGGCGCACGTGGTGTTCCTGTTGTCACGGTGCCGCGCGAAGACCCGAGGATCCGCGCCGGAACCGTGCCCCCAACGGGATTCGAACCCGTGCTTCCGCCTTGAAAGGGCGGCGTCCTAGGCCGCTAGACGATGGGGGCGCAGGTGCTCCTCCAGCAGGGTAGCGGCCACGAGGGCAGCCGACAGAGTATAGCCAGGGGTGACCCGGTCCCGACGTGCGGGGGTCGGCGACACCTGCCTGATCGAACACCAAGCGGTCGCCCGGCCGCACGTCGGCGTCGGCGGCGAGCTCCAGGACGTGTCGGACGTGAGGGCGGGGGAGCACCACCCGTCGCGGACGAACCACTGAGACCCGCCGGACGCGCCACTCCCGATCGAGCGCCGCCACGGTGATCGGAAACCGCATGCCGATCGTGTGCACGGAGCGACAGTGCTCGAAGAGCATCGCGTCGTCGACCGAGAGCCGCTCGCGCTCCCGGAGACCACGGACCCGCTCGCGATGCGACGTCGGCACATCGACACGCCACCGGGGGCCCCGGGGGCCGGTCATCTCGCATCGCCGCACCGCCGCAGGCTACCCGCCTCCGACGACACGACCGAGGTGTCGGTCAGGCGTCGACCACGAAGGCGGTGTCGACCGTGACGTCGTCGTACGACGCGTCGTAGACCTTCCCGGTCGCCCGGTTGCCGATCTCGATCCTCCGGATCGCCGTGCTGCCGAGCGAGGTGGGGGTGAGGTCGATCAGCTTGGCGCCGTCGAGCCAGAGCTCGATCCGCCCTGAGGAGCCGTCGACCAGCCCGTGCACCTGGAGGTCGTGCCACCCGGTGCCGAGCGTCTGCGTCGACGACATCGTCGTCCCCGTCGTGTTGCTCTTCACCTGCAGCTTGCGGCTGCCCAGCACCGAGATCGTCACGAGGGTCTTGTTCGTGTCCGTGCGGAACCGCATCACCTGCACGGTCTGGTTGCCCATGGCGACGTTGATCCACATGCGCGCGTAGAGGTCGGTGTGCGGTGATCCGGTTTGTGCCATGGCCCACGCGACCGATGTCGTATCGGCCGCACCGAACGAACCCGTGTGCGCGGAACCCGGGCCCACGGACAGGCCGCTGGACGAGGTCCACGCAGACAGATCGCCGCTCTCGAAGCCATCGGTGAACACCTCGCCCGACGGGGGCGGTGGCGGCCCCCCGGCCGCGTCGAACCGGGCGTAGTACTTCTGCGTGCGGCTCCCTGCCTCGGTGAATTGGCCCCCCACGTGGAGCTGCGTCCCCGAGACCGCGAGTCCCCAGACGCCGTTGTAGTTGCAACAGATGTTCGGGCGCCAACCCGTGTCGACGGCGCCCGTCGCGGCATCGACGGCGATCAGGCGGGGCTGGAAGAAGCACGCCGTGTTCGGGTTCTGGTTGCTCCCGCACTGTTGGTTCTTCGATGCGGCCGACCACTCGAAGTGTCCGCCCACGATCAGGGTTTGGGAGTCGTAGCGGGCGACCTGTTGCGCCGACCCGGACGTGTCGGTCTTCCAGAGTTCCTCGCCGGTCACCGCCGAGTAGGCGCCCACGAAATCCGAACCGCCGGCGCCGACAAAGACGGTATCGCCGTCGACCTGCGCCGCGAGGCCGAAGGCCGCGCTGGTGGCTCCGATGCCCTCGAGGCTCCACGGGATCGGCGCGCCGGAGACGGGATCGACCTTCACGGCTACCTTCTGAACCGCGCCGTTGATGAAGTCGAACTGCCCCGTCGCGATGATCGCACCTCCGTGGAGGTCGAGGTCGCGGAACTGATCCGGGGTCGTATGGCTCCGCAGCGCCGGGTCGATCAACGGGATCACGTCGGTGAACGTCGAGTCCTTCGTGCCGTCGAACCGGTAGGCACTCAGCTTGCCTCCGCCGGCGTAGACGCGATCCGAGGTGGCCAGCACGGTCCTGAGCGTGGGGGTGGAGAACCCTTGCACGATGGCGCCGGTGGCGGGATCGATGCCCACCAGGTTCTTCCGCGACGCACCACCGAACGTATATGTGAACTTGCCCGCGGCGTACAACACCCCGTTCGGTCCGAGGGTGAGGTCATCGACCGAAGCGGTCGATCCCAGGTTCGGGAGCGCGACGGCGGCGGGTGCACCGGCCGCATCGAACGCCGCGAGGCCCGTTGCCGTCGGCCCCGACGCGCCGGTCGGCGTCAGGTACCTCGTGAACGTGCCGCCCGCCCACATGGAACCTCCGGCTTCCTGCAGCGACCAGACCTTGGCGTTGAGCATCCACGTGGTCGCGGCGTCGGTCGAGGGTGTCGCCGCTTGGGCCGCTGTCGGAACGGCGAGGAGCCCCGACACGATCACGATCGTGGCGAGCGCCGACGAAGAGGAACGGGGAGGAGCGCGCATACGGAGGGGACTCCTGTCTCAATGACGTAGGCCGATGCGGTAAGGCTATCGGCCGTTCCGGAGGGAGGCAACCCTCCCTTGGCCCGATCTCGGTGGGTCCAGGCCCGGAGTGGTGTCGGATGCGGTCGCACAGGCAGGGTGGGCCCGGCAGGATTCGAACCTGCGGCACGAGGGTTAAAAGCCCCCTGCTCTGACCGGACTGAGCTACGGGCCCCGTCGTCGCATCCTACGGGCCTCTCCGCAGGCCCCGCAGTGGCGAAACCGTTCCTGCCCTAACCAGAGGTCGTGTCGTCGCTGACGACCTGGTTCGCAGGTCAACTGATCCGGTCGCCCGCGGAGGCCGCGGCCCAGAGCGGACCCGAGCCAGCGCCGATCCTCGTCCCTGTCGAAGAGCAGGTGCTCGCCACGAAGATCGTGACCAGAGGCACCGGTCGCTACGGCACGCCCCGGCATCTCGTGTATCGCCAGGTCGAGCTGGAGGTGTACGGGCAGACGCTCTGAGCTTCGGCGCTCGGTCGGGCGGCTCCCCTCTGGCCTGGTGTGCTAGCCCGGGTAGCGGTTCGTGATCGGCATGCGCCGGTCGCGACCGAACGCCTTCGGGGTGATCTTCACGCCTGGCGCCGCCTGGCGCCGCTTGTACTCGTTGCGGTCGATCATCCCTACGACCCGCTCGGCCAACGCGCGATCGAACCCGGCGCTCACCATGTCGTCGACACCGAGGTCGTCCTCGACGTAGGCCTCGATCACGGGATCGAGCTCCTCGTACGGCGGCAGCGAGTCGGTGTCCTTCTGACCGGGTCGGAGCTCCGCGCTCGGGGGCTTCGTGATCGTCCGCTCCGGGATCGGCGGCTCCTCGCCTCGCGACGTCGCGGCCGCGTTCCGCCACCGCGCGAGCTCGTACACGAGCGTCTTCGGCACGTCCTTGATCGGCGCGAAGCCTCCCGCCATGTCGCCGTACAGGGTGGAGTACCCCACCGCGTACTCGCTCTTGTTCCCGGTGGCGAGCACGATCGGGCCGAACTTGTTCGACACCGCCATCAGCAGGTTGCCGCGGATGCGGGCCTGCAGGTTCTCCTCGGTGACGTCCTCGGCCGTGCCGGCGAACAGCTCGGCGAGCGCGTAGCGGTAGGCGTCGAGCACGCTCGTGATCTCCACGGTGTCGATGCGCATGCCGAGCCGAGCGGCGCAGTCGACGGCGTCCTCGAGGCTCTCGGGCGAGCTGTAGGGCGACGGCATCGCCAGCGCGTGCACGGCATCGGCCCCCAGCGCGTCGACCGCGAGCGATGCGGTGATCGCGGAGTCGATGCCCCCCGACAACCCGAGCACCGCCTCGCGGAAGCCGTTCTTCTTCGCGTAGTCGCCGAGCCCCAGCACGAGCGCCTGCCAGACCTCCTCGGCGTCGTCGGTGGGCCACGACGGACGCGGGTCGGCGAACGAGGTGTCTCCGTGCAGATCGACGATCAGGAGGTCCTCGCCGAACATCGTGGCCCTGTGACGCACCGAACCGTCGGGAGCGACCATCATCGAGCCGCCGTCGAACACGAGCTCGTCCTGGCCGCCGACCGCGTTCACGTACGCGATCCACGCGCCGGTCTGGCGCGCCCTCGCGGCCAGGATCTCGGCGCGTTCCGCGGTCTTGCCACGGTGGTACGGGGAGCCGTTGATGTTCAGGATCAGCGACAGGCCGGCGTAGCTCGCGAACGGCTGGGCGTCGTGCCAGGCGTCCTCACACACCGACAGGCCGATCGTGAGCCCGCCGATCTCGATCCGGGTGCCCGAGGGGCCGGGCACGAAGTAGCGCTCCTCGTCGAAGACCCCGAAGTTCGGCAGTTGCATCTTGTGGTAGCGGGTCTCGACGGTGCCGTTGCGCAGCAGCGCCGCGGCGTTGTGCGCTCCCGCGTCGGTCCGGTCGATGAAGCCCGTGACGACCGGGCACGAGGTCGCGGTCTTGCGCGCGAGGGCGTCGAGCGATTCGAGGTTCTCTCGGATGAACTCCCCGCGATGCACGAGGTCCTCGGGCGGGTAGCCGGTGATCGCGAGCTCGGGGAAGGCGATCACGTCGGCACCGTCCTGGGTCGCGCGAGCCGCGGCGTCGGACATGCGAGCCACGTTGCCATCGAGGTCGCCGACCGTGAGGTTCACCTGTCCGAGTGCGATGCGCGGCATGCGTCAGAGCCTACGCGAGGAACGTTCGGGGGAGGGTCGTGCGAGGTCGACGCGTTACTCGGTGCCGCCGATGTCGACGTTGTACGCCTCCCAGACGAGGTCGGCGCCCTTCTGTCGATGGCGGATCACGGTGCCGATGAACCGCTGAAGGTCGTCACGCGCATCGTCGAGTGGCCACTCTTGGCCGCCGATCGTGGCCAGTTCGAGCCGCTGCAGCATCTCCCCGATCTTCTCGGCGATCTCCGGGTGTTCGTTCTTCAGCCGACGGACGGTGCCGTCGAGCCGGGGCGCCCGCATGATGATCTCCTCGTAGAGGCCACCCGGCTTCTCGGTCACCAGCACGTGCTGGTCGAACGCGTCACGGACGCCGGTCATCTCCTTCGTCACCAGTGCGGTCCACTCCGGGATCCGTCCGGCGGCCGGCGATGAGATCGCGATCTCCAGGTGCACGAGGGCGTCGTGCAGGGTCGCGCGTCGGCGCTTCGCTTCGGAGAGCGCAGGGGTGATGTCGTCGTGGTCAGGGACCATATCGCCACGGTAGCCGAGCGATGCGCGCCGGAACAAGTCGCCCGAGCGGCAGGTTCGGTGGCTACACTTCCGCCGTCCCGGCACGCCGCCGACGCCGCCCGCTGGAGTATCGGGGAGGTCCCGTTGTGAGGAGGTGCCACCTTCGCATCGCTTTCGTCGCTGCGGCGGTCGCGTGCATGCTCCTGGGCGGTCTCTCCCAGGCATCGGCGGTCACCGTGGTGAAGGGGTACGCCCAGGACTGGCGTCCCCGACGGGTCGAGATCTCCCGTGGAGGCACCGTGAAGTGGCGGTCGATCGCGCGGGACCACAACGTGAGCGCGTACAAGGGCCGGTGGGACTTCCATCGCCAGGTGCGCGAAGGCGACTCGATCCGCTACACCTTCGACAGGAACGGTCGCTACAAGTACGTGTGCACGCTGCACGGTTCCGTCGCGGGCGGGGAGTGCACGGGCATGTGCGGCGTGGTCACCGTCGGCTGAACCTGAACCCACGATCGGTTCCTCTCGTACCCCTGCCGTGGGATCGCCGACGAGGGGAGGGCGCATGTGGCGGATCGGTGTGGTCGTTGCATCGACGGTGGTGATCTCGGTGGCCGCCGCAGGTCAGGTCTCGGCGGTCACGATCCGCGGCAGTGGCTCGTCGTGGCGTCCGTCGACGGTGGACATCGATCGTGGCGACCGGGTGCGGTGGCGGGCGGCGAGCGGCACGCACACGGTGCGGGCGTTCGGTGGGGACTGGCGCTTCTCGAAGCGCATCAGCCAGGGGGAGTCGGTCTCACGAACGTTCCGACAGCGCGGTACGTATCGCTTCTACTGCTCGATCCATGGTTCCGTCTCCGGCGGTCGTTGCACCGGCATGTGCGGCAAGGTCCGCGTGTGAGGCCGCGATCGCCGTGGATCGGCCTCGAGGATCGGCCTAAAGGATCGGCCTAAAGGATCGGCAGGTAGCGCTCGAGCTCGAAGGGACTCACGTACGCCTTGAAGGCGTCCCACTCCTCGCGCTTGTTCCGGATCAGGAACTCGTGCACGTGGTCGCCGAGGGCCTCGCCCAGCACGTCGCTGTTCTCGGCGAGGTGGATCGCCTCGACCAGATCCTCGGGCAGCGACCGGATGCCGGCCGTCTCGCGCTCGTCGTCGGTCATCTCGTAGATGTTGTTGCTCGCCTCGGGTGGCAGCTCGTACTCGTGCTCGATGCCCTCGAGGCCCGCCGCGAGCATCGCCGCGAACGCGAGGTACGGGTTGCACGCCGGGTCGGGAGAGCGGTACTCGATGCGCGTTGCCTCTTCCTTGCCGGGCTTGTACTGGGGAACGCGCACGAGGGCGCTGCGGTTCCGGCGGGCCCAGCAGACGTAGACCGGCGCCTCGTAGCCGGGCACGAGCCGCTTGTAGGAGTTCACCCACTGGTTCGTGAGCAGGGTGATCTCGGGCGCATGGTGCAGCAACCCGGCGACGAATCGCTTCGCCGTCTTCGACAGGTGGTACTCGTCGGCCGCATCGAAGAACGCGTTGCGGTCGCCCTCGAACAACGACTGATGGGTGTGCATGCCCGAGCCGTTCACGCCCGCGACGGGCTTCGGCATGAACGTCGCGTAGATGCCGAACTCCTGGGCGACCTCCTTCACGGTGAGGCGATAGGCCATCACGTTGTCGGCCATCGTGAGCGCGTCGGCGTAGCGCAGGTCGATCTCGTGCTGGCTCGGCGCCACCTCGTGGTGCACGTACTCGACGGGGATGCCCATCGCCTCGAGGTACTGCACCGTGCGCTTGCGGTAATCGGTCGCGACGTCGAGCGGCGTCTCGTCGAAGTAGCCGCCCTGGTCGAGGAAGGCGGGATCCTCGAGCGATCGGAAGTAGAAGAACTCGAGCTCGGGGCCGACGTAGTAGGTGAACCCGAGGTCCGCCGCACGCTGCAACTGGCGCTTCAGCACCCCGCGCGGGTCACCGTCGAACGGCACGCCGTCAGGGGTCCAGACGTCGCAGAACATGCGGGCGACGGGGGCCTCCATCTTCCAGGGGATGATCTGGAACGTCGCCGGATCGGGGATCGCGATCATGTCGGATTCCTGGATGCGGCTGAATCCTTCGATCGAGGAGCCGTCGAACCCCATGCCTTCGGCGAACGCGCCCTCGAGCTCCTGGGATGTGATCGTGAACGACTTCAGGAACCCGAGCACGTCGGTGAACCAGAGCCGGACGAACCGGATGCCCCGCTCCTCGATCGTGCGCAGGACGTAGTCGGCTTCCGCGGTGAGGGCCATGGGGAAAGGGTAGGTTGCCTCCGAACGGCCACGGTTACGGGGCCGTTAACTCAGCAGTTGAGGGGGGAACGGGTTGTCCGACCGTCAGCGCATCTCGTCGGGGTCACCGTACGAGCCCGAGATCGGGTTCTCGCGCGCTCTCGTGGCGGGGCGGCACGTGCATGTCGCCGGAACGGCACCGGTGCCGCCCGTCGGCGGGTCGGTCGCCGACGACGTGTACGAGCAGACGCGCCGATGCCTCGAGATCATCCTGTCAGCGCTGCGGGAGGCCGGTGCCGGACCTGAGCACGTCGTGCGCACCCGCACGTTCCTCGTGGACGCGCAGGACTGGCGCGAGGTCGGACGGGCCCACGGAGAGGTGTTCGGCGAGGTCCGGCCGGCGAGCACGATGGTGGTCGTGACCGGGTTCCTCGACCCCGCGTGGAAGGTCGAGATCGAGGCCGACGCGTTACTGGACTGAAGGGTGCTGGTCCGAGGTCATCGCCGTTCGCAGCTCGAGAGCCGCGACGCGCACACGCTCGGAGTCGACGCCGTGCTCGATCCCGAGCCGGTCCAACAGGTCACAGAGGGCCTCGGTCGCGAGGTTGCCGGGTGCGCCGGGCGCGAACGGACACCCACCGGTACCGCCTGCCGACGCGTCGTAGATCCAGACGCCACGCTCGAGGCCAGCGACGACGTTGTCGAGCGCCCGCCCACGCGTGTCGTGCATGTGAAGGGCGAGGCGGTCGGCCGGGACCCGAGCGAGCACGACGTCGCAGACCCGGCGCACGTCGTCGGGCACCGCGACGCCGATCGTGTCGCCGACCGAGATCTCGTCGCACCCGAGGTCCAACAACTCCGAGGCAACCTCGGCGACGCGTGCAGGATCCACCGCACCCGAATACGGGCAACCGAAGGCGGTCGAGATGTAGCCCCGACGCCACCAGCCGAGCGTGGTCGCGCCCTCGAGGACCGGTTGGAACGCCTCGAGCGACTCCCGGATCGTCATGCCGATGTTCCGCTCGTTGAAGGCCTCCGATGCGGCCGTGAACACCGCAACCGCGTCCGCGCCGGCGCGCTCCGCCCGCTCCATGCCCCGCATGTTCGGCACGAGCACCGGATACCGTACCCCGCCGCGCCGTCGCACCCGGGGCAGGACCTCGTCGGCGTCGGCGAGTTGGGGCACGGCCCGAGGACTCACGAACGACGTCACCTCGACGACCGGCAGGCCGGAGTCTGCGAGTGCCTCGACGAACGCCACTTTCGCGTCGGCCGGGACGACGGCCGCCTCGTTCTGCAAGCCGTCACGGGGGCCGACCTCCACGATGCGGACCCGATCCGGCCGATCGCCGTGGTCTACGAGGGATCGGCTCATGAGTCCTCCAGCTCGATCAGGACCTGGTCGCGCGCGACCACATCACCCGAACGCACGTGCACCGCTCCGACGGTGCCTTCGATCGGCGCGGTCACCTGCACCTGGATCTTCATCGCCTCCAGCAACGCGAGGACCTGACCAGCCGTCACGTGATCGCCTGGCGTCGCGTCGACGCTGACAACGGTTGCCGGCATCGGAGAGGTGAGCGAGCCTCCCGGTGGTGACAGCGACACCGCATCGAGCCCGTTGTCGCCCAGCCGGTACGCCCAGCCGCGGAATTGCGCATGGTCGCCGGCGACCACGACGTCGGCGGTGCTGGAGTCCGACCCATAGGTCACCCATGGGTCGTGGGGATCGTTCGACGCCACCACACCTGCCGGCAGGTCAGGCACCTGCGGAAGCCACGTTCCCTCCACCCAGTCCGTGTCGACCGATCCGTCGGCGATCTCGGGTCGGCCGAGCGCGTCGAGCAGGAAGCCCAGGTTCGTGGTGACGCCGACGACGTGCACCTCGGCGAGCGCCAACCGTAGGCGCTCGATCGCCCTTGGGCGGTCCTCTGCCAAGGCGATCACCTTCGCGAGCAACGGGTCGTAGCCGAGCCCGACCTCGTCCCCAGCCCGGAGCGCCGTGTCGATCCTCACGCCAGGCCGATGCGGGAGGTCCAGGCGCGCCACACGTCCGCCCGTCGGGAGGAACCCGTTGGCCGGGTCCTCCGCATACACCCGGGCCTCGATCGCATGTCCGCGGAGCTCCGCCGGCCCGAGGGCGAGCGGCTCGCCGGCGGCGATCGAGAGCTGCGTCCGCACGATGTCGATCCCAGTCACCGCCTCGGTGACAGGATGCTCGACCTGCAGACGCGCGTTCATCTCCAGGAACCACCATCCACCATCGGCGCCGATGAGGAACTCTGCCGTGCCGACGCCCACGTATCCGGCCCGTCGAGCGATGGCGAGAGCGGCCTCCCCGAGCTCGGCCCGCCGCCCGGCATCGACCCTCGGTGAGGGTGACTCTTCGATGATCTTCTGATGGCGCCGTTGCACGGAGCAGTCGCGCTCGCCGAGGTGCGTCGCCCGTCCGTGCTCGTCCAGCAGCACCTGGATCTCGACGTGGTGCACGCGCTCCATTCTGCGTTCGACGAAGACGCGCCCGTCGCCGAAGCTGGCCGCCGCCTCGTGGCGTGCGGCCAGGACCGCGTCGGCGAGGGTAGCCAGGTCGTCGACCCTGCGCATGCCACGACCGCCGCCGCCGGACACGGCCTTCACGAGCAGGGGGGGCCCCAGCGCCGACGCCTCGGCGAGCCGGTCGTCGGGCCCCGTTCCGACGGCCGCCCCGGGCACGACGGGAACCCCCACGTCTTCAGCCACCGAGCGCGCCTTCACCTTGTCACCGAGCAGGCGCATCGCGTCCGCCGACGGACCGACCCAGCGCAGCCCCGCTGCCACCACCCGTTCGGCGAACCCGGGATCCTCGGCCAGGAATCCGTAGCCGGGATGAACCGCGTCGACCTCCATCTCCATGGCGGCTCGCACCAGGGCGTCGGCGTCGAGGTAGGACGGGACCTCGACGCACCCATCCGCGAGCTGCGACGCCGGACCGTCGACCTCTCCCGGACCGACGGCCACGATCGCGTCGATCCCGGATTCCTGGCATGCGCGCACGATGCGCAACGCGATCTCGCCGCGGTTCGCGATCAGGACCCGCGAGAGTTCAGCCATCTCGGCGTGCGCTTGTCGAGGAACGCGGCGATGCCTTCCTGACCCTCCGGGCTCGCACGAGCCGCGGCGATCCGGTCGGGCAGATCCGGTGCGGTCAACGATGCGGTCGCGTCGCGCACGAGCCGCTTGTTCGCGTCGACGGCCTCAGGCCCGCAGGCGAGATAATCGTCGATCCGCCGGGCGACGTAGGCGTCGAGGGCATCGGGCGCGACGACGTGATGCACGAGGCCCAGCGAGCGCGCTTCCTCAGCGTCGAAGGGGCGGCCGGACGTGAACAGCTCCCGAGCGTGGCCCGGGCCGATCGCGCGCAACACGTACGGCGCGATCGTGGCGGGGAGTAGGCCGAGCCGCACCTCCGCGAACGCGAATCGCGCGCCTTCGACCGCGATCGCGACGTCGCTGCACGCCACGAGTCCGGCCCCGCCGCCGATCGCGGGACCGTTGACTCGCGCGATCACGGCCTTCGGGCAACGGTCCACCGCCTCGAACGCCGCCGCCATCGTCGCGGCCTCCCGACGGTTCTCGTCGACGGACAGGTTCACGCTGGCGCGCATCCACTCCAGGTCTGCCCCGGCCGAGAAGGCGGTCCCGGCGCCGGTGAGCACGACCACCCGCACGCCGTCGTCGGCGCCGGCACCGTCGACCGCCGACGAGAGATCGTGCAACAGCCCGGGGTCGAGCGCGTTCCGTCGCTCCGGGCGGTCCAGGGTGAGCGTCACGACCGGGCCGTCATGCGAGACGATGACGTCGGTCACGTGCGGAACACCCCGAACGTCGTGGGCTCGAGCGGTGCCCGCGATGCGGCGTCGAGCCCGAGGGCGAGCACCTTGCGCGTGTCCAGCGGATCGATCACCCCGTCGTCCCACAAGCGCGCCGTCGAAAAGTAGGGACTTCCTTCGCGATCGTAGCGTTCGATCGTGGCTGCTTCCTCGGCGGGATCGCCGCCGACCGCTGTCAGCACCTTCGCAGCCTGCACCCCACCCATCACGGAGATACGCGCGTTCGGCCACATCCAGAGCTGCCTCGGCCCGTACGCGCGTCCGCACATCGCGTAGTTCCCGGCGCCGAACGATCCGCCGATGACGACCGTGAACTTCGGCACGTTCGCGCACGCCACGGACGTCACGAGCTTCGCGCCGTCCTTCGCGATGCCGCCGGCCTCGTACTCCCTTCCGACCATGAACCCCGTGATGTTCTGCAGGAAAACGAGCGGCGTTCCTCGCTCGCACGCGAGCTGCACGAAGTGGGTGCCCTTCAACGCCGACTCCGAGAACAGGATGCCGTTGTTCGCGAGGATCGCGACGGGATGCCCGTGGATCCGAGCGAAGCCACACACGAGCGTGTCGCCGTACAGCTGCTTGAACTCGTGCAGCTCCGACCCGTCGACGATCCTGGCGATCACCTCGCGAACGTCGTAGCTCTGTGACAGCTCGGTCGGGATCGCGCCGTACAGGCCGCCCGGATCGACCGCCGGCGCGGCCGGCTCGGCGATCGACCAGGCACGCTGAACGGGCAGGTTCAGGTTCGCGACGATCTCGCGCACGACGCGGAGCGCGTGCTCGTCGTCGGCCGCCTCGTGGTCTGCAACACCACTGCGGCGCGCGTGCACGTCGGCGCCGCCGAGCGCCTCGGGGTCCACGTCCTCACCCGTCGCGGCCTTCACGAGGGGAGGGCCGCCGAGGAAGATCGTGCCGGTGCCGCGCACGATCACGGTCTCGTCGGACATCGCCGGCACATAGGCCCCGCCCGCCGTGCACGACCCCATCACCGCGGCGATCTGCGGGATGCCAGCGGCCGACATGCGCGCCTGGTGATAGAAGATGCGCCCGAAGTGCTCCCTGTCGGGGAAGACGTCGGCCTGCAGCGGCAGGAAGGCGCCACCCGAGTCGACCAGATAGATGCAGGGCAGGCGGTTCTCCATCGCGATCTCTTGCGCCCGTAGGTGCTTCTTCACCGTCATCGGGAAGTAGGTGCCGCCCTTCACGGTGGCGTCGTTGGCCACGACCATGCAGGGCGTGCCGCGAACGACTCCGACGCCGGTCACGATGCCCGCGCCCGGCGCTTCTCCTGCGTAGAGGTCGCAGGCGGCGAGCGCCGAGAGCTCGAGGAATGCCGTGCCCCTGTCGACCAGTCGATCGATGCGTTCGCGAACCGTGAGCTTGCCCCGGGAACGGTGGCGTTCGGTCGCGGTTTCGCCGCCTCCGAGCTGGGCCTCGGCGAGCCGTCGCTCGAGGTCCTCCACGAGCGCCCGCATGGCGGCCTCGTTCGCCGCGAACGCGTCGGTGGACGGGTCGACGTGTGTCGTCAGTCGCGGCACGCCCGACCCGATCCGTTCGTCGCGGCGCCCCCGATCATCGCGTGCCACCATACTGCGGTCACTCGGTCGACGCGGCCACGCGAACCGGATCGGCGGCGTAGCGTGTAGCCGCATGGGCGATCGCATCGGCATCGACGAGCTCCGGGACACCGTCCGCGTCTTCGCCGACCGCGAGGTCGCTCCGCACGCCCATGAGATCGACCGCGACGATGCCTTCCCCCGGTGGTTGTGGCCGCGCATGGGCGACCTCGGGGTCCTCGGGCCGACCGTGGCCGAAGGCGACGGCGGCGCCGGCCTCGGCTTCCTTGAGCACCTGGTCGTCGTCGAGGAGCTGTCCCGCGCGTCGGCGTCGGTCGGCATGTCCTACGCGGCGCACTCGAACCTTTGCGTGCACAACCTGTGGGTCAACGGCACACCTGAACAGCATGCCCGGTGGCTTCCCCGTCTGCTGAGCGGCGAGCATGTCGGCGCCCTCGCGATGAGCGAGGCCGATGCGGGGTCCGATGTGATCGGTTCGATGTCGTGCCGGGCGCAGCCCGTGGCCGGGGGGTGGCTCGCGAACGGCTCGAAGATGTGGATCACGAACGGTCCTGAGGCCGACGTGCTCATCGTGTACATGCGGACGGCGGCGATCGATCGGGATCGGTCGGTGACGGCGTTCGTGATCGAGCGGGGCATGGACGGGTTCCGGGCGTCCCCGAAGATGGACAAGCTGGGGATGCGCGGCTCGTCGACCTCCGAGATCGTCTTCTCCGACTGCCACATCCCCGAGGACCACGTGCTCGGTGAGGTGGGGGGCGGGACAGGGGTGCTGATGTCCGGCCTCGACTCGGAGCGGCTGGTGCTCGCGGGCGGACCCCTCGGCATCATGCAGGCGGCGATGGATCTCGTCCTGCCCTACGTGCGCGAGCGACGTCAGTTCGGCAAGCCGATCGGGTCGTTCGAGCTGATGCAGGGCAAGCTCGCCGACATGTACGTGTCGCTGGAGTCCGCGCGGGCCTACGCCTACGACGTGGCGGCTCGGTTCGATCGTGAGCCCGATCGTCGTTGGTCCGCTGCGTGTGCGGGTGCCTTGCTGTACGGCTCGGAGCGGGCCGTGCAGGTTGCTCTCGAGGCCATCCAGAGCCTCGGCGGCGCCGGGTACCTGAGTGAGGTGCCCGCGGGTCGGCTCGTGCGCGACGCGAAGCTCTACACGATCGGTGCGGGCACGGCCGAGATCCGCCGAATGCTGATCGGCCGGGCGCTGACCGGGAAGCTCGAGTAGCCGTGGACCCGGCCGATGACCCTCGGTTCATCTGGAGCCCGTCGGCCGACGACGTCGAGCGCGCCAACGTCACGCGCCTGATGCGCACGCACGGCATCGATGGGCTCGAGGAGCTGACCCGGCGATCGGTTGCCGACGTCGGATGGTTCTGGGACGCGGTCGTCCGCGACCTCGACATCCGGTTCACGACGCCGTATCGGCAGGTACTGGACCTCTCGCGTGGTCCAGAGTGGGCGACGTGGTTCGCCGGGGGACGGATCAACGTCGCCGACCAGTGTCTCGACCGTTGGGCCGACCGCGATGGCGGCGCCCTCGCCGTCATCTGGGAGGGAGAGGACGGCGACGTTCGAACGGCCACCTACGCCGAGCTGCAAGGCATGACCGACCGGGTGGCGGCGACGTTGATCGGTCTCGGGGTGGCTCCCGGCGACCGGGTCGCGCTGTTCTTGCCGATGGCGATCGAGACGGTCGCCGCCCTCATGGCCTGTTCGAAGATCGGAGCCGTCTGGGTGCCGATCTTCAGCGGGTTCGGCCCCGATGCCGTCGCGGCGCGACTCGCCGACGCGGGATGTGGGGTCGTGATCACGGCCAACGCCACCCTCCGCAAGGGTGCGGTGGTGCCGATGAAGGCGATCGCCGACCGTGCCGCGTCACAAGCCGGGGGAGTGCGGCACCAGGTGGTCTGGATGCGGCTGCCCGACGAGCCGACGACGATCGAGCCCGACCGCGATCGCCCTTGGCCGGAGGCCCGGCCGCAGGAGCCGGTCGAGACCCTCGCGCTCGACAGCGAGCACCCGCTGTTCATCGGGTATACGAGCGGCACGACCGGCCGGCCGAAGGGCGCGGTGCATGTGCACGGTGGGTTCCTCGTGAAGATCGCCGAGGAGGTCGCGTACCAGGTCGACCTGCACCGCGGCGAGCGGTTGCACTGGGCGACGGATCTCGGCTGGATCATGGGCCCCTGGGAGATCATCGGCGCGCTCGCCCTCGGTGCCACCGTGGTGCTTACCGAGGGTTCCCCACTCCATCCCACGTCGTCCCGCCTGTTGGAGCAGGTGTCGCGACATCGCATCGGGATACTGGGTGTGTCGCCGACCCTGATCCGAGCCTTGCGGACGACCGCGGACGCTCGTCTCGGCGACCACGATCGGGCGTCGCTGCGGGTGCTTGCGTCGACGGGAGAGCCGTGGGATCCCGACTCGTACCTCTGGTTGCACTCCGAGATCGGTGAGAGCGGCCGTCCGATCGTCAATCTGTCCGGCGGCACCGAGGTCGGCGCGTGCTTCCTCTCGCCGCACCCCGTCGTGCCGACCAAGGTGGCGTCGCTCGGCGGCCCGGCGCTGGGCATGGACGTCGACATCGTCGACGCCGGTGGGCTGCCCGTCGCGCCCGGCGCCGTCGGAGAGCTCGTCTGCCGGCAGCCGTGGCCGTCGATGACCCGCGGCGTGTGGCGGGACCCCGACCGCTACCTCGACTCGTACTGGCGTCGGTTCCCCGAGGTATGGACCCACGGCGACTGGGCGAGCCGCGACGGCGACGGCTACTGGTTCCTGCACGGCCGCAGCGACGACACGCTGAACGTCGCGGGCAAACGGATCGGACCGGCCGAGATCGAGTCCGTGCTGGCGATGCACCCCGCCGTCGCGGAGTCGGCGGTCGTCGGTCTGCCCGACGAGCTCAAGGGCGAGACGATCGCGTGCGTCGTGGTGCTCCGCGCCGGTGAAGGGCCGGGGAGCGCGCTCGCGACGGAGCTGCGCAGTGCGGTGCGTGAACGCCTGGGCGGTGCGTTCACGCCGCACACCGTGGTGTTCGCCGAGGGGTTGCCCAAGACACGGAGCGCGAAGATCGTCCGGCGGGCCGTGCGCGCCGCGCTCACCGGCGACGACGCCGGAGACCTCTCCTCGCTCGAGGATCCTCGGGTGCTCGACGCGATCCGCGCCGCCCGCGAACCTTAGCCAACGGCTCGCGAACGCCGTCCCCATGCGGTCGCCTGCGATGATGCCGGGGTGCTGACCCCCGAGATGCTCGGCCGCACGCTCGCAACGGCACCCGATCCCGAGCTCGCCCGGGTGGCCTTCTCGAGGGTCGGCGACGATCCGACGGCCCGTAAAGCGCTGGCTCGGCCGGAGATCACCGAGAGCGCGGCTCGTCTGCTCGGCTTCTCGAGGGCCGCGGCCGACTTCCTCGTGGCGAACCCGCACGAGGTGCATGCGCTCGCCGACGTCTCGGCACGCGGTGGTGGTGCCCTTCGCGCTGAGCTCGCGGCCGACGTCGATGGTCTCGGCCCGGTCGACGGCCTGCGCCGGTTCCGGCGGCGGGCGATCCTGCGAGTGGCGGCGCGCGACCTCGCTGGCGCGGCGCTCGACGAAGTCGTGGTCGAGATCAGCGCGATCGCAGACGCCTGCATCAACGAAGCGCTCGCCCTGGCGCCGGGCACCGGTGAGCTCGCCGTGATCGCGCTCGGCAAGCTCGGCGGGTACGAGCTGAACTACGCGAGCGACGTCGACCTGCTGTTCCTGCACCGCGACCCCGGTCCCGCGGCTCAGGAAGCTGCCGAGGGCTCGGTGGCCGCCGTGACCGCGATGCTCGCGGAGCCGACCGCCGAGGGCATCGCCCTGCGCGTCGACGTCGCTCTGCGGCCGGGAGGCCGAGCCGGTGCCCTGAGCCGTTCACTCGAGGCCACCCTCGCCTACTACGACCGGGAGTCCGCCATGTGGGAACGCCAAGCGATGATCAAGGCGCGGCCGGTCGCAGGCGATGCGGACCTCGGACGCGCGTTCGTCGAGGGCGTGACGCCGTTCGTCTACCCGCCCGAGCTCGCACCGACCGCGATCGAGGACGTCCGGCGGACGAAGGTGCGGCTCGAGGAGTACATCCGACAACGGGGCAAGGAGTTCACCGAGGTCAAGCGGGGGAGGGGCGGCATCCGCGACGTCGAGTTCGCGGTGCAGCTGTTGCAGATCGTGCACGGGCGCCGTGATGCCCGACTGCGCACCCCCAACACGCTCGCCGCTCTCAGATCGCTGGCGCTGGAGGGATACGTGGCCGACGCGGACGCCGAGATCCTGGCCGACGCCTACCGGTTCCTGCGGCGCGTGGAGCACCGTCTGCAGATCGTGCGGGACCTGCAGACACACGACCTGCCCGCCGGCCGGCACGCGCGCACGACCCTCGCACGCTCGCTCGAACTCCCGGACGCCGACGCCCTCACCGCCGAGTACGATCGGACGACCGGACTGGTTCGATCGATCCACGAGCGCCTGTTCTACCGGCCGCTCCTCGAGTCGTTCGCCGGGCCAGCGCAGCTGCATCCGAGCCACGGCACCGACCGACCGGCCACCGAGGAGCTGCTGGGCGGGCTCGGCTTCGCCGAGCCCGCCCGTTCCTACGACGTGCTGGGCCGCCTCGTCGATCCGACGAGGCGCATCGGGAAGGTGCTGGGCCACCTGTTCCCGGTGATGGCGCCCGCCCTCGCGCTCTCGCCGACACCCGACGCGGCCCTCGTGCGGCTGGAACGCATCGCCGAGGCGGTCGGAGACGGGCGTGCCGTGGCCGACCTCCTCACGACCGACCCGGTCGCGGCCCGCCGCCTCGCCCACGTCGCCGGGGCCAGCTCGTTCGCCACCGACCTGCTGGTGGCCGATCCCTCGCGCATCCAGGGTCTCTCCGACACCCTCCTGTGGGGAGAGACCGATGCCGCCGGCGACCTCGTCGACGCCGTCGCGCGCACGGCCGGGCGTGAGCTCACGCCGCGCGAGACCGGCGAGGCACTGAGCGCGGTGGCCGTGCGCGTGATCGGCGAGGCGCTCGAGGCCGCCGAGCCGCCGGCCGATCTGCCGTTCGCCGTGATCGGCATGGGCAAGCTCGGCGCCCGCGAGCTGAACGTTGCCAGCGATCTCGACCTGATGTTCGTGTACGACGGCGAGGGTTCCGAGACACAGCGTGCCGCCGGGCAACTCGCCGAGCGGATCCTTCGGTCCGTGCGCGATGCGGGTTGGGAGCCCGACTCCGACCTCCGTCCCGAGGGCCGCAACGGGCCGCTCGCGCGATCGATCGCCGGATACCTCGGGTACTGGCAGCGCTACGCGGAGACCTGGGAGTTCCAGGCGCTGCTGCGGGCCCGGGCGGTCGCCGGCGATCCCGACCTCGGGCGGCGCTTCGAACTGAACACCGCCGACGCCGCGTTCCCGCCCGAGGGCATCACGATCGACCGGATCGCCGACATGCGTCGCATGCGCGAACGGATCGAGCGGGAGCGGGTGAAACCGCCCGAGGCGGCGAAGTTCCACTTCAAGCTCGGCATCGGGTCCCTCGCCGACGTCCAGTTCGCGGTCGAGCTCTCGCTGATGCGCCACGGCGGCGAGCATCCCGAGGTCCGTTCGCGGCGGACGCTGGAGGCGATCGACCGGCTCGCCGCGGCGAAGCTGATGAGCGGATCGGTGGCCCGCGATCTCGGGGAAGCGTTCGTCTTCTGCACCGACGTGAAGAACGCGCTCGAGATGGACCGACGGCTGCACGCCGAGGCCGTGCCGCCGAACCCCGCTGAGCAGACGGCGCTCGCCCGTCGCCTCGGCTACGAGGAGTACCCCCGCCAGAGCTTCATCGACGACTACCTGCGCGTGACCCGCCGCGCCCGCCGCGCGATGGAGCGCGTCTTCTCCGAGGAGATCGCATGAGCGAGACAGGCGCGCCGCGGCGCACCGCCCTGGTCACCGGCGCCTCCAGCGGCTTCGGCGTCGAGTTCACGAGGTTGTTCGGGGCCGAGGGCTGGGACGTCGTCATGGTGGCCCGCAGCGGCGCCGCGATGGAGACCGTCGCCCAGGAGGTTGAGGAACGCGACCGTGTCGAGGTCACCGTGCTCCCGAGAGATTTGTCGGCAGCCGGCGCGAGCGCCGAGCTGGTCGCCTCGCTCGATCAGCGCGGGGTCGTGGTCGAGGCATTGGTGAACAACGCAGGGTTCTCCACCTACGGCGAGTTCTGGCGGGACGATCCGGCGACGCAATCCGAACTCCTGCGCGTCAACGTCGTCGCGCTGACCGAGCTCAGCCGCCTGATCGTTCCCGGCATGATCGAACGGCGCCGCGGCCGGGTCCTGAACCTCGGCTCGGTCGGCTCGTTCGCGCCGGCGCCGATGACCGCGGCCTACGCCGCGACGAAGGCCTACGTGCTCTCGCTCTCCCTGGCCATGGCCGAGGAGCTCCGGGACACCGGCGTCACGGTCACGTGCCTGTGTCCCGGTCCGACCGCGACCGGCTTCCAGGGGCGAGCCGACATGGCTGAGTCGGCCTTGATCCGCGATCGGGGGCTCCCGAGCGCCCGTGAGGTCGCCGAGGCCGGTTTCCTGGCGATGAAGGCGGGGAAGCCCTACCTCGTCACCGGTGGGTCCAGCAGGGTGTTCGTGTTCGGCTCGCGCTTCCTGCCGCGGACGACCGCTGCGCGGATCGCCGGCCGTTCGCAGCGGCGCGTCGAGGACTGACCCGGAGCCGACGTCCCCGACCCACGGGAGGAAAGCATGATGCTGAAGGAGTTCAAGCAGTTCGCCGTCAGAGGGAACCTGCTCGAGATCGCCGTCGGTCTGGTGCTCGCGCTCGCGTTCACCGCCATGGTCAACGCGCTGATCGACGGCATCCTGATGCCCCTCATCGCTGCGGTCTTCGGGGAGCCCAGCTTCGACGCCGTGGTGTGGACGATCGGCGACGGTCGCGATGCCACGAGGATCCTGATCGGGTCATTCCTCACGGCGGTCGCGAACTTCCTGATCATCGCGTGGGTGTTGTTCTTGATCGTGAAGGCCGCGAACCGGTTGATGCCCATCGAGGAAGAGGAGGTCGGCCCAACCGAGGTCGAGCTGCTCACCGAGATACGCGACTCACTGCGCGGCCGCAGCGACTGAGCTGGGCTGCGGACTAGGCGGTGGGCGGCTCGGGCACGGCCGCGCCGGTCCTTCCATCGCCGCGCCAGGTCGCGGCGAGCTTCCAGTGCATCTGGAAGAGCCACCATGAGGCACCGGCGAGCGCCAGCCCCGAGACGATGTCGGCGATGCCGCGCTCGCGCTCGGCGGTCTCGCTGAACGAGATCATCGCGCTCGTGTCGGGTGCGACCACGCGGAAGATGCCGTAGCCGGCCTTCACCGCGCCGACCGCGAACAGCACGACGAAGATCAGCACGACGGTGTAGGCGAACGCCTGGAGCACTCGGCCGGCCGGGGAGACGGCGAAGCCGGCGTCGTCGACCAGCGGCCGGCGCCAATCCTGATGGAGTCGATACAGGGCGAACGCGACGACGACGGTGACGCCCGAGGACACGAGCGTACGGATCACGGCGTCGGTCGCGTTGAAGCCGAAGTCACCCATGCCGGTGAGCAGGCCGCCGAGCCCGCCCATGTCCGTCCCCGGCATGCCGCCACCGGCGAGCCCACCCAGGCCGCTCAACAGCTCCTCCTTGCCCGACTCGGGCCCGAGGATCAGCAGCACCACGGCTCCCAGGAAGGCCGTCGCGGCCAGCACCCCGATCACGAGCACCGGCAGCATCGCGACCGAGAGGTAGATCGCCCGGGGGCGCATCGAGGTCTCATCGGGGAGCCGTCGGCCCGTGATCACCGCGACGATCGCCATCAACAGGCCGAGCACGACGAAGCCGGAGACCAGGCTACCGGCGCCACCGTTGAACATGCTCGTTCCCTCCTCATCGGGTATGTCAGCAGGGGTGTCGGCGCTCAGCATCACAGTCCTGGAGGGGTGTGTCGAACACCCCACGGACCCAGGTTCCGGGACCCTGATGATGTCGCACAGGATCCTCAGGTTGGCGCCGAGCACGCCTGATCGGCCTCGAGGTGCGAACCTTCCCATATGAGGAAGCGGACGGGGGCATGGCTCGGTCTGGCCTCCGCCGCGGCTGCGCTCGGCGTGGCCCACCTCGTGTCCGGGCTCATCGGGAGAGCCGAGGCATCACCGATCGTTGCCGTCGGCTCGGCGGCGATCGACCGAGTGCCGCGCTGGCTGAAGGAGTTCGCGATCGGGACCTTCGGCACCGCCGACAAGCTCGTGCTCGTGCTCGTGATGGCCGCGGTCGTGAGCGTGGTCGCGATCGCGGTGGGCATCGCCTCGCTGCGACGGCCGGAGGTCGGCTACGCGAGTCTCGTGCTGCTTGCGACGATCGGGGTGCTCGCGGCACTCACCAGGCCGAACGCCGAGCGGATCGATGCGATCCCCGCGTTGGCGGGCGCAGCCGCCGGTGCGATCACGCTGCGGCTCATGCGGCGCGAGCTCGTGGGCGCAGGTGAGCCGGCCGACACGGCCACGGTCGGGAACCCCGATGCGGTCTCGAGGCGCCGATTCCTGGTCGGAGGGGCCGTCGCGCTCGGCGCCGCCGCACTCGCCGGGGTCGCAGGGCAGTTCCTGTCGCGGCGCTCCGAGGCGGTGGCCTCCCGCTCTCGGGTCGTTGTGCCCACCGAGGTCGCGCCGGCGCCGCCCGTGCCGAGCGGAGTCGACCTCGGCATCGACGGGTTGACCACGTTCACCACGCCGAACGCCGACTTCTACCGCATCGACACCGCCTTGATCGTGCCCACGGTGACCGCCGAGGAATGGCGGCTGCACGTCCACGGCATGGTCGAGCGCGAGCTCACCCTGGACTTCGAGCAGCTCAACGCCCGGTCGCTGATCGAGCGGGACGTGACCCTCGCCTGCGTCTCGAACGAGATCGGCGGCGACCTGATCGGGAACGCGCGCTGGATCGGAGCGCCGCTCGGGGACCTGCTCGCCGAGGCCGGCGTCGATCCGATCGCGGACCAGCTCGTGAGCACGTCGATCGACGGCTTCACCTGTGGCACGCCGGTCTCGGCCGTCACCGATGGGCGCGACGCGATGCTCGCCGTCGCGATGAACGGTGAGCCGTTGCCGATCGAACACGGGTTCCCGGTGCGCATGGTCGTGCCCGGGCTCTACGGGTACGTCTCGGCCACGAAGTGGGTCGTCGACCTCGAGCTCACGACGTTCGATTCCTTCGATCCGTACTGGATCCGGCGCGGATGGGCCGAGCAGGCGCCGATCAAGACGCAGTCGCGTGTCGACACGCCCCGGCACGATTCCTCGGTGAAGGCCGGGGAGATCGTGGTCGCCGGCGTGGCCTGGGCCCAGCGCGTCGGCATCTCCCGGGTCGAGGTGCGGGTCGACGACGGGCCGTGGGCCGATGCGGACCTCGCCGACGTGGCCTCGATCGACACCTGGCGCCCGTGGAAGGTGATCACCCGCGTCGAGCCGGGAGCCCGGCGCCTGCAGGTGAGGGCCACCGACGCCGACGGCGTGACGCAGCCCGAGGCGCGAACGGAGCCCTTCCCCGACGGCGCGACCGGCTGGCACACGATCCTCGTGGACGTCGCGTGATGCTCCGCCGGCTCGCGTTTCGAGGCTCAAGCCGCTGCCGATGATGGGGGTATGCGGATCGTCGCTCCCCCCGATGTGCGCTCCCACGTGATCGAGCGAGGCGGGCTGCTCTTCGTGCGTGTCCGCAGAGCCGCCGGAGTGCACGCGGGGGGGATGGCGACGCTCGAGACCACGACCGAGCCGCCGCCCGACGCTCTGGAATGGCGTCGGTTCGAGGCCCCCGGGATGCTCGTCTTCGTCCCCTACGCCATGCGGCTTCCGCGGACCCTGCACCTGCGGCTGAAGGGAAGGTTCCGCCGGCGCGTCGCAGCCCTCTGGAACGGCTGCACGTACGTGATCTGAGTGCCGAGTGCTGGGCGCGAACGGGTCGGTGGTGGCGGCCGATGACGTCGGGGCGTTCGTCACCGGCGTGGGGGACTCCAAACGGAGGTCCGGTCGCCTCTGGCGATACCTGCTCGAGGGGTGAGTTCGCTTCTTCCGGACGAGGCCTCCTTGAAGGCTACGGGCTCGGGTCGGCGAGCTCGGCGCGCACGCCGAGCAGGCGAACCGGGCGGTCGAGCTCGAACCTCGCGAGCGCATCGAGGGCGTGCTCGACGATCGCGTCGGGGTCTCGGGTCGGCTCCGGCAGCTTGCGGCCGTGGGTCGAGGTGAAGAACGACGAGGTGCGGAGCTTCACGGTCACGCGCATCACGAGCCGGTCATCGGGGAGATCGCCGACGAGCTCTCGGGTGATGCGCTCGGTCTCCCGCCTGATCAGGCCGGGGTCGGTCAGGTCCCGCTGGAACGTGCGCTCGTGGCTCTGCCCTCGTCGCACGTACGGCTCGGCCGTGACCTCTGCGTCGTCGTCGCCGGTGCCGAGGCTGCGGATCCACGGACCGGTGTTCGGTCCGAAGCGCGCCGCGAGGACCTCGTCATCGGCGTTCGCGAGCTCGTCGACCGTGTGGATGCCGAGCTCGTTCAGCTTGTCGGAGGTCTTCCTGCCGATGCCCCAGAGGGCGTCGACCGGCTTCGGACCCATCAGCTCCGGCCACTCCGCGCGGGTGAGTCGGAACACGCCCCGCGGCTTCGCGAATCCGCTGGCGAGCTTCGCTCGATGCCGCGAGTCGCCGAGGCCGATCGAGCACCAGAGGCCGGTACGCTCGAGCACCTTCGACTGGATCTCCCGAGCGATCGCCTCGGGGTCGTCGGTCTCGACCGACATGAACGCCTCGTCCCAGCCGAGCACCTGCACCACGCCCGGGAACGTGCGCAGCGTGTCCATCACCCGCCCGCTCGCCTCGAGGTAGTGCTCGGCGTCGACCGCTAGGAACACGCCGTCGGGACATCGCTTCAACGCGGTGCGCAGCGGCATGGCCGATCGCACACCGAATTCCCGCGCCTCGTACGACGCCGTGGAGACGACGCCGCGCTTCGTCGGGTCGCCGTCGCCGCCCACGATCACGGGCTTCCCGCGCAGCTCGGGGTGTCGCAGCACCTCGACCGCCGCGATGAATTCGTCCATGTCGACGTGGAAGACCCACTTCATGCGCTCCGCTCCGCCTTCGGCTGCTCGAGCGCCCGTCGCGCCACGACGACAGCATGACGCCGTCGACCGACGTCGGCCGTCGGGTTCTGGGTTCTGCTCAGCCTCTCGGATCGATCGCCGGTGCTGCTGCCACCGTATCGGCGCGAAGCCGCATCGCGACCACGAGCAGGCCGAGCAGGATGCCCGCCCCCGTCACCGGCGTGGCGAGGTGCTTGATCTCGGCCGAGTCGGCGAGCAGACCGATCACGAAGCCGGTGACCCCGAGGTTGATCGTCCAGAACACGACTTGGTCCGCCCAGGACCACACGTCGCGGCGCGACGCCGCCGCGATGAACAGCATCCCGAAGATCGCGTTCGTGAGGATGCCGATGAAGGTCGCATGGTCGAGCGCGATCAGCAGCCGTTGCGGTGTCGCGTCGATGTCCTCGCTGTAGCGGACGATCACGTACCCCAGGACCACGAGGGTCGGGACCAGGAACAGGATCGAGGCGGCGCCGAACCTCGCCGGCGACGGTACACCCCACCCCACCGACGCGAGGCGTGAACGGTGCCGTGCCAGCACGATGCCCACGCCGATCACCTCGAAGAGCAGGTTCAGTCCGAGGAGCGGCATCACCTCGAACAGGATGCCGATCGCGAGGAAGATACCGGCCGAGAAGAACAGCCACGCCTGCCAGCGTCCGCCCCGCGTCAGCCCCTCGGTGCCGGGCCCACCGAGCAGCTGCTCGTCGATCGCGACGCCCGCGAGGATCAGGTACCCCACGACCATCATCGCGGGGTGAGCTCCCTGCATGCCCTCGGCCAGGTCGATCACGCCCGACAACATCAGCCCGAGGATCACCCCGAGCACTCCGCCGATCACGAGGTTGACCTGCGAGAGCAGCATCGACAGCCTCGGTACCGTGAGCGTCTGCCCTTTGCGAACGCCGAACGTCCAGACCGCGAACCACACCATCGCGGCGAGCATCAGGGTGCCGGCGACCGGGCGCAGGTCGGTGAGGTCGGCCCAGAACGCCAGCACGTACGCGACCACGGTCGCGATCGAGCCGTCGCGCAGCAGCCGAGGCAGCCGGTCGGCGCCGAAGATCCACACGGTCGCGGCGAAGATCGAGAGCGTGATCCACCCGAGCGTGCCGGAGTGCACGTGCGCCAGGATCGTGCCGTGGCCGAAGTCGACCACGTCGGTGCCGTTCAGGATGCCGATCACCACGGTGAACACGAAGATCGCCATCGCGGCGGCGAGCAACGGCACGACGGCGCGCGCAGGTGTGCGGTCCAACCGGGCCTCCCTCTTCCTTTTGCCGCCGAAGCCTAGGCCGAAGGCGGTAGGCGATTCCAGCGTCCCCGGGCGGAAACGGGCGCGCTCAGGAGCGCACGCCGTCGTGGCCACGGCGATTGGTGAGAGACTTGAACGAGGCACCGATCACCCTTCCGTCCCGCCGTGAGCCTGATCGTCGAAGGCCTTGTGGGAGGAGGGACGGACATGATCGCTGCGTACGCGAGTATCGGACTCGTCTTCATCGGCGTTATCGCCCTAGGCATCGTGACGATGTTCTACGTCATGCTGAGGCAGGCGTAGCACCGGGCACTGCGCCCCTGGCGCTCATCAAGCACGAATCGGCACGGCCGCGCGACGCGTCTTCACCTGACCATCCCCGGATGTGACCATGACGCCGAGGCGGATCGAGCACGTCCAGCGGGTACGCAAGGCAGGTTGTGTGACACGGTCGTGAGCGGCGCCGCGGCCGTCATGGCCGCCGCACTGATCGTGATCGGGTCCGCCGCCGTCTACGGCGGCAACTTCGGCAGGCAGAACGTGCAGGATCGGCTTGCCCAGGAGAAGGTCGTATTCCCACCCCTCGACGCGATGACACCCGAAGAGCGGGCACAGCTCGGGGGTTCGCAGGCCAGACCGTGGACACAGGCCCGCAAGCGGAGGTCGCCCGCTACATCGGCGGACACCTCGCTGAGGTGCAGGGACGGGCCGACACCCTGTTCAAGGGCGAGACCTCTCGATCGATCCTGCTGAACGCCAATGGATGGGACGGGAGCGGTCCGCCAGGGCCGAGCAGGGTTCAACGTTCCAACTGCTCCTTCAGCGAAGCGGTCCGCTGACGCCAGTAGATCTTCATGCGGTCGCGCTCGGCCGCGTCGGCGAGGCGTTCGTGCGAGAGGGTCACGGTGCTCCGATCATGGCCCTTCGCCGCGAACGTGACGTGGACGCGCTGGCCGTCGTCGGCCCAGTCGAACCGGGCCGACTTCGGCTTCGTCGATATCCGCTTCCGCAGTTCGCCGTCGGGAAGCCAGCGCTTGCGTTTGGCCGGCTCGACGAATGCGTCGAAGAGCCGCTCCACCGGCACCGCGACGGTCTTCGACGCGCTCAGGCGGAACCCGTCCACGTGCTGTCCGACCGCGCGTCCGCCACGGGCTCGCTCGTAGCTTCCGGTGATCGCCTGGGCGTTCCAGACCAGCGGCTCCACGCCGAGCTGGTCGGCGACCCAACGCGCGATCTCTCGGTGGGTCAAGTCCGCGGCTCCCCACTCGTCGAGCAGGTCGAACCACTCTTCCCAGCCGCGTCCGGTGCGCTCGCGGATGTTCGCGTCCGATGTCGCGAGCACCGGCTTGTTCGCGGGCTCATGCCCATCGGGTGCCGGTGCCAGCAGCGCGCTGCGCGCCGACGTGTAGCTCTCGCCCGTCTTCTGCATGCGCGTGCGGACGAGGCGCTTGAAGGATCGCTGTGCGGTCATCTCGTGTTCCCTTCGCGGCGGCGACCTCGCGACCCACGCTCACGACGCCCCCGCCGGTTCCAGGGCAACACGGACCGGCGTCCCGAGGGCTCGAGCCCCCTCTGCCCCCGCTTCGGCCGGTGGCGTGAGCACCGGAACCGGGGGTTGGGCGCAGGACGGCGCCGAACCCAAGGTAGCGCCGCCGAGGATCCTCCGCAACCGGAACGCTCGGCGATCAGGCGTCCGGTCGTCGTGACCGGGCGGATCGGTCGATCCAGGCGACCACGGCGATGAGGACCACCACGAGCCCGAGGATCGCCACGACCCAGCCCGCCGCGTGCAGGAATCCGGGCACCGTGGGCCAGGGCTCGGCGCCCTTGCACGCGGCGGTCTCCGTGTTGCAGGTGTAGGCGAACGCCCAGACCCCCAGCACGACGAACGCGATGCCGAGGACGACACCCCTCCAACCGGCGAACCTCGTGAGGCTCAACGCCGTTCCTCCGATCCATCGGGTCCGTCGAGGAGCATCTGACGCTTCGTTTCCGCGCGCAACTCCCCGCCAGTTCGCGCTTCCCTCAAGGAGGAGCATGATGGAAGCTGCGGAAGGAGGCAGCCATGTGCTTGACGTGCGGATGCATGCAGGCCCACCTGCAGATGGGTGAGCACAACATCAGGTTCGAAGACGTAAAGGCGGCGGCCGACGAGAACGGCCGCTCGGTGGCCGAGACGATCGCGATCATCGATCAGACGTGGGCCAAGGACCGCGCGGACCACGCCGAGGAGTACGCGAGCCAGTAGTCCATGCTGGACGACTGGGATCCAGCGTCGGCGCCCGCCCGGGTGGGAGCCGGTCGGAACACGTGCCGCGCCGGTCCGTGAGCACGAGTCGCGAGAACGAGGCGAGCCGCTCCATGAACCGCGCGTGCTCGGGGATGAACCAGTTCCCCACGACTTCTGGGTCTCCAGGGCAGGGACGCCATGTCCGCGGCCCGGAGCCGACGACCTGGCAGGCGAGCGTGAACCCGGCGTCGTTCTTCGTGTACTGGACGCTGGGGATGACGGTCATCAGGACGAACCACGGGAGGTGCCACCGTAGGCATGCTCAGCAGTCTCGAAGAGCAACCGTCGCAAGCTCGCCCGCACAGCATGGGATATCGTGGCGGAGCCCGGGTCTACATGGGAGGAGGCATGGCGTCGGACTCCCCACCGGCCGTGGCTGAGTTCCTCGCCCGGTTCCCGCCGTTCGCGGTTCTGCCGGCTGCGATGGTCGCGGATGTTGCACGCGACGTCCGGTCGAGGTCGTATCCATCTGGGGCGACGATCCTGCGACAGGGCGCGGAGCCGGCCTCTCAGCTTTTCGTGCTCCGTGAAGGCTTCGTCGATCTGTACGACGACGAGCGGGCCGTCGACCACCTCGGCGAGGGCGAGCTCTTCGGACTTTCCGTCCTGTCGGGGCTCGGCCCGGCACTGTCGGCGCGAGCGCGTGACGAGGTCCGCTGCTACCTGATCCCGGCCGATCGCGCGGCCGACGTGCTGGGGACGAGGGAGGGCCTCGCCTACCTCGCGGCCAGCATGGCGCGGTGGACGGAGGCGGCGTCGGTCGAACGACACGTTCGTCGGGCTCAGGCGGGCGACGATCTGGCCGATGCGATCCGGGCAGCGGGTGATGTCGTCGAGGTCGTCACGGCCTCGAGTGGACTGCCGGCGACGATCCGTTCCTTGCTCGACGACGGGGTCGACGCTGTTGACATCGGCCACGTGGTGGGCATGTCGATCGACGAGCTGACCAGGAGGTTCGTCGAGCTGTCGATCGACGAGCTGGGGCCCCCACCCTGTTCGTTCGCCTGGGTCGCCCTCGGAAGTGCTGCCCGCCATGAACAGGCGCTCGGAACCGACCAAGACCACGCGTTGGCGTACGGGTGCGCCGAGGGAGATGTCGATGCCGTGGATCCCTATTTCGCCCGCCTGGCGACCGCGGTCACCGACGGGCTCGAAGCCTGCGGCATCGCGCGGTGTCGGGGCAACGTGATGTCCGAGAACCCTGCATGGCGTCGGACCCATGCAGGGTGGCGAGCTCGATTCGAGCAGTACGTGTCCGACCCCGACGTCATGGCGGCTCGCATCACCGGGATCGCGTTCGACTACCGCAGGGTGACGGGGACCCTCGACATCGAGCCGACGCTCGATGAGGTGATCCGCGGGGCCGGGAAGGACCCCGCGTTCCTCGGCCGGCTCGCGTCGACGGTGCTCGAGTCGCGGGTTCCGGTGGGACGGGTGCGCGATATCGTCGTCAAGCGCAACGGTGACCGCGCGGGCACGCTCGACCTCAAGCACGGCGGCATCACGGTCGTCACGAACCTGGCTCGTTGCTACGCGATCGAGAGCGGCATCACGCAGAACCGAACCCTTGAGCGTCTGCACTCGAGCGCCGCGATGGGGCTGATCCCCGAACGACGGCGCGATGAACTGGAGGAGGCGTTCCGCTTCCTCTGGCGCCTCAGACTGAACCACCACGTCGAGCAGGTCGAGCGGGGGGAGCCCGTCGACGACTCCATCGACCCCGGATCGCTCGCTCCGATCGCTCGCCGGTCGCTGTCAGCGGCGTTGCACGAGGTCGCCGAGGCGCTCGCCGATCTCGAACGGCCTCGGAGACGACGTCACTCGACGTAGGAGGAGCAACGGGCCCCGTTCCGAGCTCAGCTCGGGAAACGCCAGGCCCGACCCCCGTCAGGGTGATGTGTGAACCCCTCCGGACTCGAACGTTCTCCCGGTTCGGTCCGTATCCCTGTCACGCAGCGCGCGTGCCGAGGGGAAGGGTCGTCCCTCGGCCTCGTCCCTACGAGGGAAGGAGCTCGGCATGAGGGTACGGACGATGGGCATCGCGGCCATCGCGGCTTCCGTGACGCTGGTGATCGGCGCCGCGGTTGCGATGGCGGTGAAGACGAACGCCGATGCCCAGCTCAACGGGTACAAGGAAGTGCCGGCGATCTCGACCACGGGCGGCGGACGCTTCGAGGCCGAGATCGGGAACAGCGAAGTGAGCTACACCCTGCGCTATCACGATCTCGAGGGCGGCGACGTGCTCTTCGCCCACATCCACTTCGGGCGGCCCGCCACGAACGGTGACGTGATCGCGTTCCTGTGCGGCGGCGGCGACAAGCCGGCATGTCCGGCGTCGGGCACCGTGCAAGGCGTGATCGACGCCTCCGACGTGATCGGTCCTGAGGACCAAGGCATCGCGCCGGGTGAGTTCCAGGAGCTCGTGAGGGCGATCAGGCGCAACGCGGCCTACGTGAACGTGCACACCGAGGGCTTCCCGACCGGTGAGGTGCGGGGGAACGTGATCCCTTCCTGACGACCCGCGGCGGGCCGTCGACCCACCCCGCCACGGTGCTGCAACGTGGAGAGGCCCCCCGATGCCGGGGGGCCTCTCTCCCATGTGGCGATCGCCCGAGCGGTCGATTGCCCGATCTTCCGAAAGCCCATAGGGTTGCCCGGCAAGGATCCCTCCCCCGAACGGACGTCGGCGTGGTCGGAGATCGGACGATGAACCTCGGCTCGACCCGCGTCGAGATGGCGGGCCGAGGGGAGCGGGCCGAGGCGCTCACCGCCGTGGTCGAGGACCTCGCGGGCGAGTTGTCGCTCCGTCCGCTGCTCGAACGGATCCTCAAGCGTTCGACGGAGCTCCTGGGTTGCGACGCCGGCTCGATCTGCCTCGTCGACGAAGCGGTGGGCGTCTACCGCAAGGAAGCGGACATCGGCATCGCCTGCCAGTCGGGCAAGGTGTTCCCGCTCACCGAGGGAACGACCGGCGCCGTCGTCGCTCGTCGAGGTCCGGTGATCTTCGAAAACTACGGCGACGTCCCCGGGGGTCACGTTCGCCCGGAGGACCGCGAAGAGCTGAAGGGCGTGATCGGCGTCCCGATCTGGTGGCGGGGGTCGATCGTCGGCTCCTGTGTGGTGTTCACCCGCGACCCCGACCGCGTGTTCGTCCACGAGGATGCCGAGCTGCTCGAGCTGTTCGCCAAGCACGCCGCGATCGCGATCACGAACGCCCGCCTGCACGAGGCGGCGGAATCGGAGGCCCGGGCCGAGGCCGCCGCGGCCGAGCGCAACCGCATGGCGCGCGAGGTGCACGACACGGTCGCGCAGGGGCTCGTGTCGGTCCTGTTGCAGATCCGAGGGGCGCAAGGATCGATCGCGGCGGGCCGGCCTGACGAGGCGACTGGCGCGCTGGCTGAGGCGCGAACGGCCGCGGAGGCGGTCTTCGATGAGACGAGGCGCAGCGTGCTCGGGCTCGCGCCGTCACCCTTGGAAGGGCGCTCACTGGAAGAGGCCCTCGAGCTCGAGATCGCGTGGGCGAACCGCACGGGTGTGCTCGAGGCCCGCCTCGTGACGGCGGGCACTCCGAGGGTGCCCGATCACGACGTCGCCCACACGTTGTTCCGGATCGCCCAGGAGGCGCTGACCAACGCGATCCGCCACGCGCGGGCGACCTCGGTCAGGGTCGGGCTCGTGTACTCGCCCACGGGCGTCAGTCTGCTCGTGCAAGACGACGGTGCCGGATTCGATCGGGCACAGGTCGTCGAGGAAGGGGAGGCACACGCTCTCGGTCTCGGCGGGATGGCCGAGCGGGCTCGGTTGCTGGGCGGCACGCTCGAGCTCGAGTCGACACCGGGATGGGGCACCAGGATCCGCGCCTGGATCCCGTCGGCGTCCGAGATGGCTGACGATGCGGACCGGCCCACTCAGCCCGTGCGAGTCCTGCTGGTCGACGACCACGCGATGACGCGTGCCGGCATCGCCCGACTCCTGTCGCGATCCGATCCCACGGTGCGCGTCGTCGGCGAGGCCGGATCGGGGGAGCAGGCGATCCTCGAGTGGCGGAAGCTGCGTCCCGACGTGGTGCTCATGGACCTGCAGATGCTCGACGGTGACGGGATCGACGCGATCGCGCGCATCAGGGCCGAGGATGCGACGGCGAGCATCGTGGCGTTGACCGCGTTCGCCAGCGACGACCTTGTCGCCGGGGCGTTCCGCGCTGGAGCCCGCGGCTACATCGGCAAGGAAGCGTCCGAGGTCGAGCTGGTCAGGGCGGTGCGCGCCGCATCCCGCGGCGAGTTGGTGTTGTCCGGTGACGCGGTCGAGCGGCTCCATTCTCACCTCATCGGCGCCGACGATGCTCACGGCCTCACCGATCGAGAGCGCCAGGTGCTCGCGCTCCTGGAGCGGGGTTCGACGGACCGCGAGATCGCGGCGGCGCTCACGATCTCGGTGAAGACCGTCGAGAAGCACGTCGGCTCGATCCTGCGCAAGCTCGGGGCGCAGAACCGCACCCAGGCTGTTGCCCTGGCGCGCGCGCGCCTCGCGGGGTAGGGAAACCCCCCATCGCCCCAACGGGTGGTCTCCCCGATGCCTCGGCGTAGGGCCCGTCCCTACCCTGGGATCGACCGGCCCCAAAGGGAGCCCCCGTGCCTGTCGTCTCGCTCAAAGACATGCTCGACCGCGCCTTCGAGGAACGCTACGGCGTGGCGGCGTTCAACATCGTCAACGATCTCACGCTCGAGGCCGTGCTCGCCGCCGCCGTCGAGCTCCGTGCGCCGGTGATCGTCCAAACGTCCGTCAAGACCGTGAAGTCGATCGGCCGAGACGTGCTCTTCGGCATGTGGCGCACGATGACGGCCGGCATCGAGGTTCCGGTCACCCTGCACCTCGACCACTGCCCCGAACGCGAGGTCATCACGTCGTGCCTCGAAGCTGGGTGGAACTCGGTGTTGTTCGATGCCTCCGCCCTGCCGGTGGAAGAGAACCAACGCCAGACCGAAGAGGTGGTGGCCGAAGCGCACCGACAGGGCGCGCACGTGGAAGGCGAGATCGAGGGCATCAAAGGGGTCGAGGACGACGTCGGCTCCGACGAGGAATCGGCCCGTCAGTCGCTCGAGGTGGCGCTGGACTTCATCCGCTCGACCGGTATCGACTGCTTCGCACCGGCGATCGGGAACGCGCACGGCATGTACGCCGCCGAGCCGAAGCTCGATGCACAGCGGGTCTCCGACATCGTGGACGCCGAGCCGATCCCGATCGCGCTGCACGGCGGCAGCGGCATGACCGACGCCCAGTTCTCCGACCTGATCGCGCGCGGATGCGCGAAGGTGAACATCTCGACGGCGCTGAAGCGTGTGTACATGCGCTCCAACTTGGAGTACCTGCGGGAGGCCGAGGCCGCCGACACGTGGGACCCCCCTTCGCTGTTCAGGCACGTGCGGGGCGACGTTCTCGAGATGGCCCAGGACCACATCCGTCGGTTCGGGAGCGAAGGCAAGGCCTGGTGACCTCCCTGATCTTCGACTGCGACGGCGTGCTCGCCGATACGGAGCGCTACGGCCACCTGCCGGCGTTCAACCAGATGTTCGAGGAGTTCGGCCTGCCCGTGCGCTGGAGCGAGGAGGAGTACGGCGAGAAGCTCGCGATCGCCGGCGGCAAGGAACGCATGATGAGCCTCCTGACCGACGACTTCGTCCGCGACGCCGGCCTGCCCTCCGATCCCGACGGCCAGAAGGCGGCGGTGGCCGACTGGCACCGACGCAAGACCGAGATATACACCGAGATGGTCGCGGCCGGCCGACTGCCCGGACGGCCGGGCGTGGCGCGGATCACCGCCGAAGCGCTCGATGTCGGGTGGGACCTGGGGGTCGCGTCGACCTCGTCGGAGGCATCGGTGCGGGCAGTGCTCGAACACGTCGTGGGCGCCGATCACGCGGCGCGGTTCGCGTTGGTACTCGCCGGCGACGTGGTCGCCGAGAAGAAGCCGGCTCCCGACATCTACGAGCTCGCGGTGGAGCGGCTCGGCGAGGCCCGCGAGCGGACGCTCGTGATCGAGGATTCCCGCAACGGACTCCTCGCGGCAGCCGGCGCCGGCTTGACCTGCGTGGTCACGGCGAGCAGCTACACGGAGCACGAGGACTTCTCCGACGCGGTCCTCGTCGTCTCTTCGCTCGGGGAGCCGGAGGGGGAGCGCACGAAGGTGTTGGCCAATCGGGGGGGCATCCCCGAGCCGGGGGGCTTCGTCGACCTCGAAGACCTGCAGGCGTGTCTCGCGGCCGGAAGCGTGACCGAACGATGAGCGATCGAGGAGGTGTGGATGGCGGACTCGAGCTTTGAGGGTGTCGAGCTGGTTGTACGGACGATCGCGCAGACCGCGGTCGACAACGAGCAGTACTTCGGCGAGCTGGACGCGGTCGTGGGCGACGGCGACTTCGGGTACTCGATGGCGCGCGGCTTCGAGCTGGTGTTGGCCGACTTCGATGCCTTCGACCGCGACGACATCGGGACGTTCCTGAAGAAGATCGCGGTCGTGATCACCAGCCGCGTCGGAGGAACCTCCGGGCCGCTGTGGGGCACGGGGTTCCTGCGAGCTGGGGCCGTGGCCGCCGACAAGACCGAGCTCACGGCCGACGACGTGATCGCGATGCTCCGCGCGGCGATCGAGGGCATCAAGAAGCGGGGCAACTCGGATCTGGGTGACAAGACCCTGCTCGATGCGCTCCAGCCGGCGGTCGACGAGCTCGAGCAGGCGCTCGCTGAGCGAGACGACGCGGAGGCGGCGATCCGGAAGGCGGCCACCACGGCGCGGGAACGGGCCGAGGCGACCACGGAGATGATCGCCAAGCGTGGCCGGGCCGCCTACACGGGAGAACGCAGCATCGGAACCTTGGACGCGGGGGCGATCGCCGTCGCGATCATGTTCGAGCGGGTCGCCGACGCATGGGCGGCCGACGAGCCGAAGGAGGGAACGTCGTGAAGAAGTTCGTGAACGACCCGAAGGAGTTCGTCCCCGAGATGCTCAAGGGGATCGCGCTCGCCAACCCGGACACGCTGAAGTACGTGCCCGAGTACAACCTGATCATGCGGGCCGACGCGCCCAGCGACGCGAAGGTCTCGATCGTGCAGGGGTCCGGATCAGGGCACGAGCCCGCGCACGTGATGATCGTGGGCAAGGGGATGCTCGACGCCGCGTGCCCGGGCGACGTGTTCGCGGCCCCGCCGATGGACTACGTGCTCGAGACCACCAAGCTGCTCAACTCCGCAAAGGGCGTGCTCCACCTGATCAACAACTACACCGGTGACCGCATGGCGTTCGAGATGGGCGCCGAGATGGCGGACGCCGAGGGCATCCGGATCGGGACCGTGATCGTCGACGACGACGTCGCCGTGAAGGACTCGACCTGGACGGTCGGGCGTCGCGGCGTCGCGGGGAACTTCTTCGTCATCAAGGCGGTGGGTGCGGCGTCCGAGCAGGGCGCCGAGCTCGACGACCTGGTCGCGTTGGGTGAGCGGGTGAACTCGGTCACCCGCACGATGGGCATGGCGCTCACGTCGTGCACGCCGCCAGCGAAGGGGTCGCCGCTCTTCGACCTCGGTGAAGACGAGATGGAGATGGGCGTCGGCATCCACGGCGAACCGGGCCGACGCCGCGAGAAGCTCGCCGACGCCAACGCGATCGTCGACGAGCTCGTGGAGGCGACCGCGTCGGACCTTCCTTTCAACAAGGGCGACAACGTCGCACTGATGATCAACGGGCTCGGCGGCACGCCGATCAGCGAGCTGTACTTGCTCTACGGCCGGGCCCACGATCAGCTCGCGTCGCGAGGGATCAACGTCGGACGCAGCTACGTCGGCGAGTACTGCACATCGCTCGACATGGCGGGGTGCTCGGTCACGCTCGTGAAGCTCGACGACGAGCTCGTGTCGCTGTTCGCTGCGCCGGCCGAGGTCGCCTCACGGGTCTTCTGAGCCGATCCGGCTCCACGGAACGGTGCGCCCCTCGCCGGGGCCACCGTTCCGTCCGCATCGCTTGACGACGGAACGCTCACTACCCCTCGTCGGATCGTGGGGAATCCACGCCTCCGCGTGCCCACGAACGGCTCGGAGGACCAAGTCGATCGGTCGATCGCGACGACGCGATCAGCACCAGTGCAAGCATTCACAGGCCCAGCCTGTCCGATCGATGAAGCCGGCGGTGCCCAGACCCCGCACCCTTGCACTCGGCGGTCTCAGCGTGGTGTAGATCGACCGCCCAGGCACCCAGTCGTGTTCCTCGGGAGCGGTCGACGGGTCGTGTCGCGCGCGTCGGGCATGCGGAACTTCAGGCGGTCGAGCCGGGCTTTCGACCCGGTGGCCGTGGCTGGCGACCACGCGTTCCTGCGAGGATAGAGCCGCCCGCGAGGGGGAAAGGTCGAGCAGCGAGGGGCCGATGGGCGAGGAGATCGTCGGCAGAGAGCGAGAGCTCGAAGCGCTCGAGCGGTTCCTGTCGATGGTGCCCCACGGGGCGTGCGGCCTGGTCCTGGCGGGGGAGCCCGGGATCGGGAAGAGCATGGTATGGCAAGCGGCGCTTCCGCTCGCGAAGCAGCGCGGGTACCGTGTCGCGACATCGCGGCTGGCTGGTTCTGAGGCGACGCTCACGTACGCGGCGCTCGGCGATCTCCTCGCCGACGTGGCTGACGAGCTCGCCGTCGCGTTGCCCGACCCACAACGCCGAGCCCTCGACATCGCGCTGCTCAGGGCGGAGGGTTCCGGGAGGGGCGCTGACCGCCGTGCCGTCTCGACGGCAACGCTGGGCGCATTGAAGCTGCTCGCTGCGGAGCGACCGCTCGTCCTCGCCGTCGACGACGTGCAGTGGATCGACGGAGCGTCTGCCTCGGCGCTGTCGTTCGCCCTCCGACGGTTGACGACCGAGCGTGTCGGCGTCTTGGCGACGTTGCGTGACGCCGGCGGGCTGCACGATCCGATCGCCATCGAAGGCTGCCTGGGCCCGCGCGCGGAACGGATCGTCGTCGACGCGCTGGGGGTCGACTCCATCGCGAAGATCGTGCGGATGTGGACGGGCGCCGAGCTCTCGCGACCGACGCTCGTTCGAGTGCACGAAGCCACGCTCGGGAATCCGCTGTTCGCGCGGGAGATCGTGCGGGCGCTCCGTCGGGACGGGCTCGATCTATTGCCTGGCGAGCCTCTTCCGGCGCCCGACGATCTGGAGGGGCTGTTGCACGCTCGCCTCCGTCGCCTTCCCGCACGGACCCGCAACGCGTTGCTGCTTGCAGCCGCGACGACTCGACCGACAGTGCACGTGCTTCGAGCCGCGACCCCGAGCGCGCAGGCCGATCTCCTCGGTCCCGCCGAAGACGCAGACGTCGTGCGCGTGCGTGGGGACGAAGTCAGCTTCACGCACCCGCTCCTCGCTTCGACCGTGTACCGCCGCGCAACGTCGGCCCGCAGGCGTGATGCGCATGGTCGTCTCGCCGATGCCGTCGACGATCCCGAGGAGCGGGCGCGGCACCTGGCCCTCGCCGCTGCGGAGCCTGCGGCAGACGTCGCCGACGCGCTCGAGGACGCCGCGCATGGTGCCAGCGGCCGTGGCGCTCCCGCGACCGCCGCCGAGCTGGCCGAGCTCGCACGCCGGATGACGCCGGGAGACGATGTCGAGGCGTCGCGGCGACGCGCCATGAAGGCGGCGGAGTACCGGTTCGTCTCGGGCGACGCTGTCGCCGCGCTCGCGCTCGCGGGGGAACTCCTCGAAGTTGCGCCGCCTGGGCCTGGACGTGCGGAGATCGGATACCTGATCTCGGTCTTCAGCTGGAACGACGTCACAAGGCTCCGGCCGGTGCTCGATGCCGTGGTCGCCGATCTCGAGGAGCCGTCGGCGCTGCTCGCATCGGCGATCGCCGATCTCGGTTGGGTCGAGATCCTTGGCGGCGATCTCCGAGCCGCTTCTGCGAAGGCCCGGGAAGCGATCGAGCTCGCCGAAGGGCTTGACGATCCCGGACCCTTGTCGCTGGGCCTCGTCACGGCCGCCTACGCCGAGTACATGCTCGGTCGTGACGTTGCGGGACTATTGGAGCGAGCCCTTGACCTCCAGCTCGACCCCGAGGGTCCCGCGGCAGTCTCGTACTCGCTCGTCAGTGCCCGCAACACGCTCGGCGCGCTGCTGATGTGGTCCGGTGATCTCGACCGGGCACGTAGCGAGCTCGAAGCGCATGCCCAGCACCTCGTCGAGCGAGGCCAGTACCTCCCGTTGTGGGAAGGCTTCATCTATCTGTCCGAGCTGGAGACTCGCGCGGGCAACTTCTCGAAGGCGCTCGAGCATGCCGAGGAGCTGCTCGAGACGATGATGGAAGGCGGGTACGAGCAGGCCAGGGAGACAGGTTTGTGGGTCCGGGCGCTGGCGCTGGCGCACCTCGGGATCGCTGATCGCAGCCGCGGTGATGCGATCGAGGGCCTCTCCCTCGCCGAACGGCACGGGGACGTGTTCCACGTCATCACGAACCGCTCCGTGCTCGGCTTCCTCGAGCTCTCGCTCAGCCATCCCGAGGGGGCGGAGCGATGGCTGTCACCGCTGCCCGAGCTGCTCTCCTCCCGTGGGATCGTCGAGCAGGGCATCTATCCCTTCCCCCCCGATCTCGTGGAGGCGCTGGTGGGCATGGGCGATCTCGACCGCGCCGGGTCGGTGCTCGAGCCGTTCGAGCAACACGCCTCGGAGCTCGCCCGTGCGCCGGCGCTCGCCGCGTCTGCGCGGTGCCGCGGGCTGATGGCCGCCGCGAACGGCGACTTCGATCGCGCGACCACCTCGATCACGACGTCGATCGAGATGCACGCCGGGATGGGCCAGCCGTTCGAGCTGGCCCGGTCGCAGCTCGCGTTAGGTGACGTCCGCCGGCGCGCCAAGCAGAAGCGCTCCGCCCGCGAAGCGCTCGAGACCGCCGTGCGGATGTTCGACGACCTCGGGGCATCGCTGTGGGCGGCCAAGGCACGCAGATCGCTCGCCCGGATCAGCGGTCGGTCCGCGCCTCACGATCTCACCGCGACCGAGCGGCAGATCGCCGGCCTCGTCGCCACGGGGCTCACGAACCGCGAAGTCGCTGACGCGTTGTTCGTGAGCGTGCGGACCGTCGAGTCCAATCTCTCCCGGGTCTACTCGAAGCTCGGGATCGCCTCGCGGAGGGAGCTGCGGGCCGAGATGCTGGAGCCTGAAGGCTCCCGCTAAGGCGCGTCTCGAGCCGCCTGACCGACCTCGCATCGTGGTCCGCACGCCCAAGCATGTGGCGAATCACGGATTCCTTGCCTGCCTCGCGGTCATACGTTCGCTCCATCCGAAGGAAGGAGGCGCAGGATGGATGTCACGGACGAGGCCAGGATCTCGCTCGGAGCGCCGGTGAAGCGGCGGTCCTTCGCCGTGATCGCGGCAGCGTTGACGATCGCGCTGGTGCTGCTGGCGGCCCTGCTGGTGTGGCGCGTCACCGCGATCCCGAAGCCGGATGCACCGCCCGGCTCCCGTGGTGCCGTCGGAACCGTCGGGGTCGAGGACCTGCCGATCATCGGGGACCACAGGCCGGAGAGTCTCTCCGGAGCCGTCCCGGTGCCCGGGACGATCCTAGGACACTCCGCGACAGGACCGCACCCGCCGCAGAAGGATCCGAAGCAAGGATGACTCCCGGAGAGGCACCGCCGCCCGAGCTCACGCCCGGGCGGCGGCCGTTCCGCTACACGTCGTAGTACAGGCCGAACTCGTAGGGGTGCGGACGCAGGGCGACCGCGTCGTGCTCCTCGAGCCGCTTGTACTCGATCCAGGTGTCGATCACGTCCTGCGTGAAGACACCGCCTTCCAGCAGCCACTGATGATCGGCTTCCAGCTCGCCCAGCACCTCGAGCAGCGACCCGGGCACCTGCTTCACGGCCGCGTGCTCCTCAGGCGGCAGGTCGTACAGGTCCTTGTCGATCGGATCGGGCGGCTCGATCTTGTTCTTGATGCCGTCGATGCCGGCCATCAGCATCGCGCTGAACGCCAGGTACGGGTTGCAGCTCGGGTCCGGAGTGCGGAACTCCAGCCGCTTGGCCGACGGGCTCTTCGACCCGAGCGGGATGCGCACACACGCGCTGCGGTTCCGCTGGCTGTACACGAGCTTGATCGGGGCCTCGTAGCCGGGCACGAGCCGGCGGTACGAGTTCGTCGTCGGGTTCGTGAACGCGAGCAGCGCGGGGGCGTGCGCGATCAGGCCGCCGATGTAGTAGCGGGCCGTGTCGCTGATGCCCCCATAGCCGACCTCGTCCCAGAACAGGTTGTCGTCGCCGCTCCACAGCGACTGGTGCGTGTGCATGCCCGAGCCGTTGTCCATGAACAGCGGCTTCGGCATGAACGTCACGGTCTTGCCGGCCTGGTACGCCGTGTTCTTGACGACGTACTTGTACTTCATGACGTTGTCGGCCGTGGTCAGGAGTGTGTCGTAGCGCATGTCGATCTCGGCCTGGCCGGCGGTGCCCACCTCGTGGTGATGCACCTCGATCGTGAGCCCGACCTTCTCCAGGTTCAGCACCATGTCGGTGCGCAGGTCCTGGTACTTGTCCATCGGGGGAAGCGCGAAGTAGCCGCCCTTGAACCGGGGCTTGTAGCCGAGGTTGCCGCCTTCCTCCTCGTGACCGGTCGCCCAGGCGCCCGCCACGGAACCGATGTGGTAGTAGCCCTCGAACTGGCTCTGGTCATAGCGGATCGAGTCGAAGATGTAGAACTCGGCTTCGGGTCCCCAGTAGGAGCGGTCGGCGATACCGGTCTGCTTCAGGTACAGCTCGGCCTTCTTCGCGATGTTGCGCGGGTCACGCGTGTAGTCCTCGCCGGTGACTGGGTCCTTCACGAAGCAGGTGATGTTCAGTGTCGGATGCTTGGTGAACGGGTCCATGTAGGCGGAATCGGGGTCGGGCATCAGCAGCATGTCCGACTCCTGGATCTCCTGGAACCCGCGGATCGACGAGCCGTCGAACGGCTGGCCGTCGGTGAGCTTGGTCTCGGTCAGCTCGTGGGCCGGGACCGACAGGTGCTGCACCTGTCCCGGTAGGTCCGTGAAGCGGAAGTCGACGATCTCGGCTCCCTGCTCCTTCGCCAGTGCGATGACGTCCTTCGCCGTTGCCACCCGCGCTTCCCCCTTCGTCTCGGCGCTCGGTCTCACCGAGCCTAGAGGCGGTCGGGGGTCGCGCTGTTACCTGGCCGTTAACTCTGGGTAACGCTGGCGCGGACCCCGCCGCGCTCCGTGTGCTCGGCAGTGGATGAGACCGCGAGCGGTACGGCAGCGGTTGCTCGGTCGCGCATCCTCCCTGGAAGACACGCCCAGGAGGCCGGTAGTATCTGGGCATGCACGGGAGGGGACTCGCGGATCTCGCGAACGCGCTGTTCATCACCGCCGGCCTGGGGTTGGCGTTCGCATGCGCGTACCTCGTCCGTCGCCCGGGGCCCCGAACGCTCCGGGTGTGGGTGGGCGCGATGCTCGTCGCGGTCCCCGGGCTGCTGATCGGCCTGGTGGCGTCGGATTCCGACCTGGGCGTCCGTGCCGCCTATCGGAACCTGACCGAGGTCCTGCAGGATCCGCTGGTGATCGAGGCGGAGATCGTCGTCCCCCGGCCGAAGGCAGCGGAGTCGGATCCGCCGGTATCGGGCGGGACCGCGGGAACGGCGAGTCCGGCACCCAGCGTCGGCACCACTGAGTCCGGATCCCCTGGGGAGCCGGCGGAAGACCAGGTGGAGCCCGAGCCGGTCCCCTCGCCGGCGCCGACCACCGACGCGGAGCCTCCGCCGCCCAGTCCCACGGAGCCCCCACCCACCCCGAGCCCGACGGAGACCCCGCCGCCGAGCCCGAGCGATACCCCTCCGCCGACCCCGTCGGACACCCCCCCGCCATCTGCGCTTCCGCCTCCGCCTCCTCCGACGCCGAGCGTGGTGCCCGGGGCGTAGGCCCTGGACGAGCTCCACTCAGCACGTCGCTCGTCCGGCGGATGTCGCGACCTCGGTGATCCCGAAGACCGCGACGAGGTCGACGAGGAGTTGAGTCTGCACCGCTGAGCCGGTTCAGACGCCCGCCTCGGCGGGCATCGCGCCCGCCTCGACAGCGGCGGCGAGGACCTCGTAGTCGCGTTCGACCTGGTCGGCGTAGTCTCGCGAGAACGACACCATGGCCCGGTCGAAGCGGTCACTCGTGCCGCAGTAGCTCGCGATCACGGTCGGGTAACCGGTCCGCGCGTGCGCCTTGGCGAGGATCGTGCCGCACAGCTCCGCGTAGTCGACCAGCGTTCGTCCCCGCAGCTGATCGGGGTGCACACCCCCCTTCATGTCACGCAGCTGACGCACGTAGTACGGCCTCGTACCGACGTCGGTCCACCCGAGGAACGGATCACTGACAGATTGGATGCGACGCTGGCCGTCGACCACGTGCTGCCCGTGGTGGACGTGTGTCGCGAGCTTCGGATCGCGCACGACCGACGGCAGCGCCTCCTTGACCTGCAGGAACAGGTGGTCGCCCTCGTGATTGCCTTGGAGCAGCACGATGTAGTCGCGGGTGCCGACGCTGCCCACCCCGACGACCTTGTGGGTGACGTCGAGCACCCCGTAGTCCTTCAGCAGTTCGTGGATGTCGGGGGAGACGGTCGTCAGGTACGACTCGAGCGAGCCCAGGACCGAGTCCCGGATGCGGCTGTTGGGCGCCGTCAGTACCGGCGGATCGTTGTGGAAGCGCCCGCCGCCCTCGTCGGTCATGCGCACGCCGAGCTGCTCCTGGGTCCGTCGGTGGGCGCGCTTGCGCTCGCGTTCAATGAGCTTCACCGTCTCGGGGCTCCAGTGGTCGGGCGGGCCGTCACCTTCCCCGAAGGCCAGGTAGTGCACGTCGAGCCGTGGGAGCGGTCCGGTCAGCGCGAGCAGGGTGCGGTAGGCGCGGGTCGCGCTCGCGCTCGCTTCGGCTCGGAGATCCCGGTCGATCCCGTTCTTCCGCCCGCAGAGCTCCACGCTCACGACCAGGCGCTTCAGGTCCCATTCCCAGCGTCCGCGGGCGGTCTCGTCGAAGTCGTTGATGTCCATCACGAGGCGCCGCTCGGGTGAGGCGTAGAGGCCGAAGTTGGACAGATGGGCGTCCCCGCAGAGCTGCACGACGAGGCCGGTCGACGGCGTCGACCGGAGGTCGATCGCCATGAGGTCCGCGGAGCCACGATAGAACGCGAACGGCGACTCGAGCATGCGGCCGATGCGGATGGGCACGAGCCGCTGCTGGCGTCCGCGGTTGCGGGCGCGGACCACCTCGACCGGGTCCGGACGGTCGTCGGCGGTTCGCCATCGTCCGTGCGTCGCTCGAGGCACGCGCCGTCGCAGCGCCTTGCCCATGGCTTCGCGTTCCTCACGAGGCGGGATCGTCCGGCGGATGTCGCCGGCGCCCTCGATGGGAACGAAGGATGCGTCTGTCATCGATCAGAGGTGATGGTGATCCGCTCGAACGGTCGCGCTTGTACCACGGAACCATGCGCGACGGCCATGTCCCGGCCGAGCCGACAGGGGTCCCGCCCGGGAGGGGGAGCGGACGGGACCCGGGTGGAGCGAGGGGAAGCCGGCTCGCGTCGGCGCGGGCGCCCGAAGGTGCCGCGGCGGTCGCCGACGCGAGCCGGGGAACGGCGGCGGAAGCCGCGTGACCGAGGGGAGTTCGCCCGGGGGGGACGAGTGGCGCGGCTCCCGTGTCGCCGTTCACACCGAGGACATCGGCGCTACAGCAACCTTCGGCACAGAGCCCGGATGGATCATTTCCCGATGGCCCGAGTTGGGTAGTCCCGGAGCTGCGCTCCGATCACGACGGCGTCCATCGTCTGCGGCGGGGTTCGTCACGACGCTCCCGCCTCGGGCGCTGCCGATCGGTAGCCGACCCCGCGCACGGTCTCGATCAGGTGCTCGTGCTCCGGCCCGAGCTTCGCGCGCAGACGCCGCACGTGCACGTCGACCGTGCGCGTGCCGCCGTAGAAGTCGTAGCCCCAGACCTCGCGCAACAGCGCCGGACGCGTGTAGACGCGGCCGGGGTTCGATGCGAGGAACCGCAACAACTCGAACTCCTTGTACGTCAGATCGAGCGGACGCCCGCTCGCCGTGACGCGGAACGTGTCGACGTCGAGCGAGAGAGGGCCGAGACGGGTGACGGAGCCGTCGCCGCTTCCCGCCCGGCGTCGGAGCATCCCGAGGCGCACGCGTACCTCCGCCCCCGGAGCACCCGGGTAGAGGAACTCGTCGGCGACCTCGTGCCAGGGGTACCGCTCGATCGTGTCGCGCTCCACCACGATCATCACCGGCACGCGCGGGTCCCGTCCGCGGAGGGCCTGCAGCACGGTCCACGCCTGGGCCGGATGCTCGGCCGCGTCGACGAGCACCGCCTCGGGTTCGAGGGCGGGCACGTGGCCGACTGAGACCACCGACAGCGGTTCTACCTTCAGGTCTGGCAGCACCTCGGCGAGCGCCGGCAAGACCACCTGCGGCGAGCGGTCCGAGAGCAAGACGAGGCGTCTCATGGCTATGCTCACGATATCGGCTGGGCTCCGTCGACGGAATACGCGGCGAACCCCGCTCGGCAGCCATCCGGCCGGGGCCGGCGGGGGGTCGAAGGTCCCACCGCCTGTGGGAGATGTCCCGAGCAGATGGTGCCGTCCGCCTCCGGTCGCGGCATCCCAGGAGGAGCACGCTGAACCGAGATGTGAGCAACAGAAAGGGGTACGACATGAACAGGAAGACATGGGACCAGCTGATCAGCACCGCCGGCGTGGTTCTCGCCGTCGCGTTGATCGTGCTCGGAGCGCTCGCCGTGTACGGCGGGAACTTCGCGCAGTCCAACGTGACCGACCGACTCGAGCCGCAGAACATCGTGTTCCCTCCCTACGACGCGATGACTCCAGAAGAGCAAGCAGAGATCGGGGACTTCGCCGAGCAGCAGGTCGTCAACGGGGACCAGGCCGAGGCGTACTCGCGCTACATCCAGGGGCACCTCGCGGAGATCAACGAGGGAGCCACGTACTCGGAGACGAGCACTGCTGCCCGTGAGGAAGGCCTCGACCCCGACACGGCGGCCGAGCTTCAGGGCAAGGCCGACACCCTGTTCAAGGGTGAGACGCTCAGGGCGATCCTGCTGAACGCGTACGGGTGGTGGACCGCAGCCACCATCGCGGTGTACGCGGGGTACCTGATGATCGTTGCAGGCATCCTCTTCGCGGTGCTCGCGTTCTTCGGGTTCCGCCACGCGAACCGCGCCGCAGAGGTCCAAGCTGCACCGATGGTCAAGGAAACTGCCGCGGTATAAGGGTCGCTTCTCCACGGAGCCGCCGGGGCCCTCTGGCCCTGGCGGCTCCTGCATCGTGGGTACGCTGGCTCTCGATGACGAGGCATCGGGGAGCGGTCGACCGGCCATGACGACCTTCCAGGGCATCACGTCGCACCACTGGCGCGTGCCGGCGGAGCCGTTCGTGGTGACCACCGACGACGGCGTGCACATCCACGGCACCCGTCTCGGCGAGGCCGACCCGGATCGACCCGCCGTGTTGCTCGCCCACGGCATGATCGGATGGCACCGCAAGCCGCGGTTCGCCGTCTTCGGCGAGCAGCTGACCCCGTGGTTCACGGTCTACGCGATGGACATGCGAGGGCATGGTCACAGCGACGGCGTCTGCGACTTCGGGGGCGACGAGATCCGTGACCTCGACGCGGTCCATCGGCTCGCCCGCGGCGAAGGGCACGCGAGGGTCATCTCCTGCGGCACGTCGATGGGCGCGATCGCCTCGATCCGCCACGGCGCGTTGCTCGGGGGCACCGACGCGGTGGTCGGCATCTCGTCGCTCGCGTACTGGGACTGGCACGACGACGCGCACCCGCGAGCCCGGCGCAACATGCACGCGCGCATCGGTACTCCGGCCGGGCGCGCCGCGCTTCGGGCGTTCGGGGTGCGTATGCCCGACCACTGGGACCCGCCGGAGTCGCCGGAGGACGTGATCGGCAAGATCGCGCCGACCCCGGTGGTGATCGTGCACGGCGCCGACGACCGGCTGTTCCCGCCGTCGCACGCCCACCGGTTGTACGAGGCCGCCGGCGAACCCAAGCGGCTGTTGATCGGGGAAGGGTTCGGTCACGCCGAGGACGGGCTGACGCCGGCGTTCGCTCACAAGCTCGTCGACGTGCTCGGCGAGATGGTGGACCTCACGTGAACGTCCGCCTCTTCGCCGCCCTCCGCGAGATCGCCGGGGACTCGCACGTCGAGGCCACCGGGCACACGGTGGGCGACGTGATCGACGACCTCTCGGCACGGTACGGGGAACGGTTCGCGCAGATCGCCGAGGTGGGGTCGTTCGTCGTGAACGGTGAACGTGCCGCTCGCGATACACCGATCGCTGAGGGCGACGAGGTGGCGCTGCTGCCGCCGGTCAGCGGCGGCTCGCAGGGCCGGGAGCCCGGGTCCGACCGGGACTAGCTCCAGAGCACGGGCTTCCACACCATCAGCACGACGATCACGAGGGTGAGGCCGACGACGACGACGCCCCACGCGGTGGCCTTCGACGCGACGGCCGTGTACTCGGACTCCTCGGCGGTGCCATCGGCGATCGCCTCGGCGATCTCCCGCTGCCTGCGGAACGACGGGGCGTAGACCGCGATCGCGAGGACCGTGAGCAGCACGTAGATCCCGAGCGACAGCTCCAGCCATGCCTGCCGCAACAGATCCCAGTCGATCGACGCCACGAGCAGGAGCCCGGTGATCAGCTGCGCGATGAACGCGGGGGTCGTGATGCGCCGGTCGATCCACGAGACGGTGCGCAAGGCGAACGCTCTGCCCTGGGGGCCGTCGGCCTCACCCCTGCGCACCCAGAGCCCGTAGCTGAGCGAGAACCCGAGGGCGACCACGGCGCCGAGCACGTGCAGGACGAGGAGCAAGGTCCGCATGGGTGGAGGCTAGCCGTCGACGCGTTCGGGCGCACACCCTGCGATACTGGCCGCCCATGCGATTCCAACGAGTGCTGCTCATCGTCAACCCCGTGGCGAGAACGGTGTCCCAGCCCACGCTCGCCGTGATCGAGAAGGCGATGTCGGCCGACTTCCGCCTCGAGGTCACCGAGACGAAGGAACGAGGACACGCGAGCGAGATCGCGACCCAGGCGGTCGACGAAGGCGTCGACCTCGTCGTGGTCTTCTCGGGCGACGGCACGATCAACGAGGTCGTGAACTCGCTCGCCGGCACCGCGACGGCGCTCGGGGTGCTGCCCGGCGGGGCGACGAACATCCTGGTGCGCGCGCTCGGGCTGCCGACGGAGCCCGTCGACGCCACGGGCGTGCTGATCGGGAAGGCGCTCGACGACGAGTCGTTCAAGCTGCACCTCGGTCGGGCCGACGGCCGGTACTTCGCCGTGAACTGCGGGGCCGGGGTCGATGCCGCGGCGATGGCCCGCATGGATGCGAAGTTCCCGAAGACGAAGGCGAAGTTCGACCGGGTGGCGTTCCGCAGCGTCGCGTGGGAGCTGATGGTGGGCTACGCGGGCAAGCTCCCCGACCTCGAGGTCTCGATCGACGGCGGCGCGGTGGAGCCGTCGCTCTCGGTGATGGTCGGGCGCACCGATCCATACACGTACTACAAGGATCGGGGCCTGCGCATGACGCCACAGGCATCGCTCGAGACCGGGCTCGACGTGTTGAGCGTTCGGAAGCTCGCGAGGCGCAACGTGCCCCGCATCGCTGCGCAGGTGTTCGGCTCGGCCCGCCACGTCCAGAGCCGCGACATCGACTACCGCCATGACGCGTCGAACGTGGTGGTCACGTCGGACCGTCCGTTCCCGGTGCAGGTCGACGGCGATTCGCTCGGCGACCACCAGCGGCTCGAGATCGAGCTCGCTCGCGAGGCGCTCTGGGTCGTGGCCTGAGGGCGGCCCGGCGCGCCACGACTCGCCGACGATGCCCATCGCCTAGCATGTCGCGATGCTGCAGCGCTTCCTCGGGATGTCTCGCCGCCGCTCGAGGAGGGCACCCCTCGTAATCGCAGCCGCGCTGATCGTCTCCTCGGCGTGGACGGTCTCTGCGGCTGCCGCCGGTCGCCCGAACATCCTCGTGATCGTCACCGACGACCAACGAGTCGAGACGCTCGCAGCGATGCCGCATGTGCGGAAGGAGCTCCGCGCCGAGGGCACGTCCTTCCGCAACGCCTTCGTCCCGAACTCGCTCTGTTGCCCGAGCCGCGCCTCGATCCTCACCGGTCTCCATTCGCATACGACGGGGGTGTTCGACAACGTCGCTCCACACGGGGGCTTCGCGGCGTTCGACGATCGGCTCTCGATCGCCTCGGTCCTCGACGACGAGGGCTATCGAACCGCCTTCATCGGCAGGTACCTGAACGGCTACGTGGGAGCGACCTACGACAACTGGAGCTACGTGCCGCCGGGTTGGGATCGCTGGTTCGCGGTCCCGACCGGCTCGTACCAGGGCTACTCGGCGGCCTCCGACGGGTCGTTGGTCGGTCCGTTCGGCCACGGCCCCCGCGACTACTCGGCCCGTGTGATGACGCGGACCGCCAGGCGGTTCATCGACGAGGGTCGGCGTCGGTTCTTCATGCTCTTCATGGCGACGGCACCGCACTCCGGTCCCGAGAGGATCGATGGGGTGAAGGTCGCCACGCCGGCCCAGCGAGACGTGGGTCGGTTCGATGGTCTCCCTCGATGGCGACCCCCGACCTTCGGGGCGGCTGACGACGTCTCGGACATGCCGGCGTACCTGCGGCTCCGGCGGTGGAGCCACCAGGCGGATCGCCGGATCGACCTGATCCGCCAGCGCCAGCTCGAGAGCCTGTACTCGCTCGATCGTCAGCTGGGCTCGCTCCTGCGCGCCGTGCCTCGGAACACGCTCGTGATCTTCACGAGCGACAACGGCTTCATGTGGGGTGAGCATCGCTGGCGCTCGAAGCAGGTTCCGTACGAGGAGAGCATCAGGGTCCCGCTGATCGTCCGGTGGCCGGGCCACGTCGGGCGCGATGTCGATCCGCGCCTCGCCCTGAACATCGACATCGTGCCCACGATCCTCGGCGCGGTCGGCCTCGATCCGGACACGCCGACCGGCATCAAATCGCGGGGAGGGCGCGTCCCGCCCGAGGGACTCGATCTGTTCGGCGGCCGGCGTCGGCGGGCGTTCGTGCTCGAGCACCTCGAGGGGTCCGGGGGCGCCGTCCCGTCGTACTGCGGGGTGCGGACGAAGCGCTGGATGTACGCGAGGTACTCGGCAGCGCGCTCTGAGGACGACGGGTTCGAGGATCTCTACGACATCCGCGACGACCCGTTGCAGCGGCGCAACCTCGCCTCGCTCAGCGCTGCCGACCGCGCCCACGAGCGCCTCAGGTCGATGGCGAGGGAGCTCTGCTCCCCCCCGCCACCCGGGTACGACTGGCGCGACTGACGTGGGTGAGCAGCTCTCAAGTGCGCGGGCTGTCCGCCGCTTCCCGTTCGTGGATGCCGCACTCCCACTTGGACAGTCCCGCCCAGCGGCCCGCGCGTTCGGGCTCACCCGCGAACCGCAGGCGCGTGCACGGCGCGCATCCGATCGACGCGTACCCGAGGTCATACAGTGGGTTGTGCGGCAGGTCGTGCTGCTTCAGGTAGGCCCACGTGTCGCGGCGCGTCCACGCCGCCACCGGGTTCACCTTCACGATCGTGCGTCCGGGTTCCAGCTCGTACTGCTCCACGAACGGTGCCGCCGCCCGCGTCGGTGACGAGTCGCGCCGGAACGCGGTGATCCATCCGTCGAGCCCGCGCAGTGCCTCGAACATCGGCCGCACCTTGTTGAGATCGCAGCATCGCTCGGGGTCGCGCTCGAAGAGTCGATCGCCGTAGCGTTCCGCCTGCTGCTCGACCGTGAGCTCCCCGTACAGATCGATCACGTTCAGCCCGAGGCGTTCGGCGAGCTGTTCCTTGAACGCGAGCGTCTCCGCGAATTGGAACCCTGTCTCGAGGAAGAGCACCGGCACGTCGGGGCGGATCTCCGAGGCCATGTGCATGATCGCGGTGCCCTCGGCCTGGAACGCCGACGCGATCGCGCTCTTGCGGAGCCCCGACGACTCGAGTGCCCACACGAGGATCTCGCGCGGATGCGCGTCTTCGAAGGCGATGTTCAGGTCGACGAGTTCGTCGTCGGGAAGCAGGGTTCGCATGCGGACGGGCCCCCTCGGGTCCGCGGAGCATACCGCGTATGCTGTGCGCGGTCGTCCACCCCCCGGCGACCGGTGACGCCACCCATCGAAGGAGCCTGCAGAGATGTCCGATACGTACCCCATCGCGCCCCACGGCGGCACGCTCGTCGACCTGCTCGTCGGGAACGACGCCGCCTCCGCGCTCGCCACCGAGGCCGCGAACCTGCCCAAGCTCGTGCCGAACGAGCGCGAGCTCTCCGATCTCGAGATGCTCGCGGTCGGCGCGCTGAGTCCGCTCACCGGGTTCCAGGGCGAGGCGGACTACTACTCGGTCCTCGACACGATGCACCTCACGAACGGCCTCGCCTGGGCGATCCCCGTCGTGCTCGGGGTCACCGAGGAGCAGGCGCACCGGTTCGGCGGAGGCGGCGCCGTCGCGCTGACGCCCGCCGAGGGGGGCGACCCGATCGCGGTGCTCCGCGTCAGTGGGTCGTTCAAGCGCGATAAACAGAAGGAGGCCGTGGCGGTCTACCGCACCGACGAGGCCGAACACCCGGGCGTGAGGGCCGTCTACGACTCGGGCGACTACTGTCTCGCCGGCGACATCGAGGTGCTGTCGCTGCCGGTCCATGCGGACTTCCAGTCCTACCGGCTCACGCCGGCCGAAACCCGAGCTGAGTTCGCGAGGCGTGGGTGGAAGACGGTCGTCGGGTTCCAGACCCGTAACCCGATCCACCGTGCGCACGAGTACATCCAGAAGTGCGCCCTCGAGATCGTCGACGGGTTGCTCGTGCACCCCCTGATGGGTGCCACGAAGAGCGACGACGTGCCGCCCGACGTGCGCATGCACTGCTACGAGGCGCTGTTCGAGGGGTACTACCCGAAGGACCGCGCGATGGTGTCGATCTTCCCGGCAGCGATGCGGTACGCGGGGCCTCGCGAGGCGATCTGGCACGCGATCTGCCGCAAGAACTACGGCTGCACGCACTTCATCGTGGGCCGCGACCATGCCGGGGTCGGTACCTATTACGGCACGTACGACGCCCAGCAGATCTTCAACGAGTTTCAGCCCGCTGAGCTGGGCATCACGACCCTGAACTTCGAGCACTCGTTCTGGTGTGAGGCGTGCGAGGGCATGGCCTCTCCGAAGACCTGCCCCCACGGCGAGGAGACGCGCATCTCGCTGTCGGGCACGAAGGTCCGCGAGATGCTCCGTCAGGGGGAGCGACCCCCGCAGGAGTTCTCCCGGCCCGAGGTCGCCGACATCCTCATCGCAGCGATGCAGGCGCGGGAAGGCTGAGGAAGGCGGAACATTCGATACAGATACGTATCGCCATCGATACGTATCTGATATCATCGCAGCGTGAACGCTGCTGCGATGCTGCGCATGGCTCGTCGGCGGGCCCAGCTCTCTCAGCGTGAGCTGGCGCGCCGAGCGGGTGTTCCCCAGGCCACGATCTCTCGTATCGAGAACCGCGTGGTCTCACCGACGCTCGACACGCTCGACCCGCTCATCCGTGCCTGCGGCATGCAGCTGCGCCCCGTGGAGGACGTGACGGCGGGGATCGATCGATCCCTGATCCGCGACGCACTCCGACGCACCCCCGTCGAGCGCTGGCACTACTCCGTCGATGCATCTCGGCGCCTCGGCGCGATGCGGCGCCGGGCGCGGGAGGTGTCCGCATGAAGGATGAGCGCTTCGACCCCGACCACATCCTCGCGACGTTGAACCGTCACCAGGTTCGGTACGTGGTGATCGGCGGCCTCGCAGGGAATCTGCGCGGAACGCCGGTCGTCACCCACGATCTCGACCTCTGCTACGACCGGGCTCGGGACAACCTCGACCATCTCGTCGCCGCGCTCGCGGAGCTCCGAGCCGAGTTGCGAGTGGATCGAAAGGTGGACGACGTCGAGTTCCCGCTCGACGCCCGCGCTCTCACCCTAGGTGACACGTTCACCTTGAGGACGCCCTACGGCGCCCTCGACATCTTCGGCACCCCGTCGGGAACCGCGGGCTACCAAGACCTCATCGCGGGAGCGACGAGGTACGAGTTGGCCGAGGGCCTGCAGGTCGACGTGGCAGGTCTCGACGACCTCGTGCGCATGAAGGTGGCGGGCCAGCGGCCGACGGACATCGCCCACCTGGCACACCTCGAGGCGTTGCGCGACGAGATCGAGCGTGCCCGGGCGGATGGGATCGATCCCCAGCAGGGGGTGTGATCCCGAGTTGAGGCGCCGGAGGGTCACTGGTAGCCTCGACCGAACGTCCTCCCTGGTCATAGGCCCGTGAGTGCCCGTCGTAAGGAGTCGACGATCCGTTCCCGAGCTTCCCTCAGCCTGATCCTCGCGTGTGCCCTCGTCGGTGCCATGGTGACGATGCCGGCGAGCGCCGACACCGAGGCCGAGCTGGGGGCGGCGGAACAGGACCTGCAGTCCGCTCGCGCCGAGCTCGACCGCATCAACCAGCGCTGGCAGGACGCCGAGGCCGACCTCGCCCGGTCCGAGGATGCGGCCGATGCCGCGCAGCAGCGCATCGACACGCTGCAGTCCGAGCTCGCGACGATCCAGCGGGAGCTGAACCGTCGCGCCGCGGCGCTGTTCATCGCCGGCGGCAGCCCGCAGGCCCTCGCCCTGCTCACGTCGGATTCCGTCGGTGACGCGGTCGACCGCCTCGAGTTCGCGTCGGCGGTGGCCGAAGGGGACAGCGACCTCGCGAACCGGGTGAGCGTCGAGACCCAGGAGCTCGCGTGGCAGCAGGAGCAGCTCGCCGATGCGATCGCCGAGCAGGAAGCCGCCGCCGCCGACCTCGCGACCCAGCAGCAGGCGATCCAGGCGGAGCTGGAGCGCTTCGCCTCTCGCGTCGGTGAGCTCGAGGACCGACTCGCCGAGGAAGAGGCCGCGGCCGCCGCGGCCGCCGACAACACCAGGGGCGCCGGAGGCGGCTCGACCGACGGCGAGGGCGGTGGGACCCCTCCGCCGGTGACCGGTACCGGCTGGATCCAGACCTGCCCCGTGAACGGTCCGAACTCGTTCGTCGACTCGTTCGGCGACCCGCGGCCGGGCGGTCGCTCGCACGCCGGCATCGACATGATCGCCGCCCAGGGCACCCCGGTGGTCGCCGTGCACTCGGGCACCGTGCACCGCACGGGCAGCTCGATCGGCGGGCTCGGCGCCGTGGTCTTCCACGACGGCAGTTCCGACTGGACCTTCTACACCCACTTCGACTCGTACGGCGCGTACGGCGAGGGCTCGCACGTCTCGGCGGGCAGCACGATCGGCTACGTCGGGAACACGGGGACGACCGTCTATCACCTGCACTTCGAGTACCACCCGGGCGGGGGGGCTGCGATCAACCCCTACACCGCGCTCCTCGGCGTCTGCTGAGACCGGCGGGCGACGGTCGCCCCGCCGCCGTAGGATGTGCCGCGTGACCGACGAGCAGGATCATCCCGCCAACCGCCGAATCGACCGGATCCGCGAGCCCGGCTTCGTCGAGGGACTCGACGCGCTCGGCCTGCAAGACCTGCGCGCGCGCCGCGACGAGTGCCTCGCCGAGCGCGAGTATCTCTCGCTGCTGCGTCGACTCGTGCAGGGCCGGGCCGAGATCCTGCAGGCAGAGCTCGAGAGCCGGGACAGCGACGGCGATCGCGCCTCGTTGATCGAGCGTCTGTCCACGATCCTCGCCGGCGACGAGCCGCAGACCGCCTCTCGAGGCGAGGCCGTGCGCATCGGCCTGCCCGAAGACGAGATGCTGCTGGCGCGCCGTCGCATCGAGCGGCTCGTGGCCGACACGGGCATCTCCGACCCGACCGAGCTCGACGACGAGCGTCTCGCCGCCGCGGTCGAACTGCTCACCGCCGAGGAGCACGAGGTGTCAGAGGCGCGCCGCGACGTCATCGGGGTGCTCGACACGCTGCAGGCGGAGCTGATGCGCCGGTACAAGGAGGATCCCACGCTCGTCCTGCAGTAGCGAGGCAGGCGTTCTCGCCGCCCGTGTCCCCCGGGTGGGGGAGCACCCCTCCTCCCGACACCCACTCCGAGCGGCGGATGCGGCGGTCAGCCGTCCCCTCCTCGAGAACCCCTCGCGCGTCCGATGGCGCCGCGGCGTGATTGCCGCCAGAGTGTGCTCGTCACGACGGGCCGGGGGGCTTGCACATCATGTCAGTCACGCACATCACACGGGCGCCGGGGGCATCGGTGTCGAGCGACACCGAACTTCCCGCCCTCCATGCGCAGCTCGTTGTCTTCGCGCGGGAGATCGGATCGCTCTACCAGGCCGAACGCGCCCGCACCCTCGAGCTCGAGGAGGCGCTCGAGGGGATCCGCGACATGTACGTGGCGACGATGACGTCGCTCGCCAAGGTGGTCGAGGCCAAGGACGCCACCACGCGTGGCCATCTCGATCGCACGCACAGATACGGCCTCGCCCTCGCCGAGCGCGTCGACCCCGAACTCGCAGCCCGTCCCGAGGTGGGGTACGGATTCTTCCTCCACGACATCGGCAAGGTAGGGATCCCCGAAGCGGTGCTGTGCAAGCGAGGTCCCCTCGACGAAGCCGAGTGGGCCGTGATGCGTGAGCATCCCGCGATCGGGGCTCAGATCGTCTCGCCGATCCGGTTCCTCGCGGGCGCCGTCGAGATCGTGCGGACCCATCACGAACGATGGGACGGCCTGGGCTATCCGCGGGGACTCCGCGGCGAGGAGATCCCGCTCGCGGCCCGCATCTTCGCGATCATCGATTCCTTCGACGCGATGACGAGCGACCGTCCGTATCGCGCCGCGATGAGACTCGATCAGGCGCTCGAGGAGATCCGCTCCGGGGCGGGCTCCCAGTTCGACCCCGATGTGGCGAGCGCGTTCCTCGACCTCGTGCACGAGGGCGGGCTGCTCGACGGATCACCAGCGGCACCGCTCGCGGCCGCGGTCTAACGCCGCTCGCCGCCCGCCGGGGGCGGGGTAGGCTCGCATCGATGGTCGCCGCCGTGCCGATCGCTCGTGTGGTTCGTTCCGGGCTCGAGGAATCGGTGCACTTGGGCCACGTCGCCGTCTGCGACATCGAGGGTCGCCTCTTGGCGCGGGCGGGCGACCCCGAGCGACCCGTGTTCATCCGGTCCTGCGCCAAGCCGCTGCAGGCGGCCGTGTCGCTGGCCGCGATCGGCGACGAGCCCCTGCCGGACCGCGAGGTCGCCGTGATGTGCGCCTCGCACAACGGAGAGCCCGTGCACCTCGGTGCGGTCCGCGCGCTCCTCGAACGGGCGGGGCTCGGCCCCCAGGCGCTCCGGACGCCGCCGTCGTATCCGCTCGACGACGACGAGATGGCGCGGGCCCAGCATCGACACGCGCTGTTCAGCGACTGCTCGGGCAAGCACGCAGGCATGCTGCTCGCCAGCACCCGGGCGGGCTGGGACCCTGCCACGTATCCCCGGCGCGCCCACCCCTTGCAGCGACGGGTGCTCCGGGCCGTGCGACGGGCGACGGGCGTCGACGACGTCGCGGTGGGAGTCGACGGCTGCGGCGTGCCCGTGCACGGCGTGCCCCTGCGTGCGATCGCGAACCTATACGCACGGCTCGGGGTCCCTGAGCGGCTCGGCGAGCTCGAACCCAGGGTGGAACGCGCGACCGAGGCGATGCTCGCCGAGCCCTACCTCGTGGGCGGCCGCAACCGATTCGACACCGCCCTGATGCAGGCGGTTCCCGGCGTGATCGCCAAAGAGGGCGCCGAGGCGCTGCTGTGCGTCTCCGTCCCCGATCTCGGCATCGGGGTGGCGCTCAAGGTCGCCGACGCCGGGTTCCGAGCCGCGGGGCCGGCGATGGTCGAAGTGCTGACCCAGATCGACGTGATCGACGCGGCGCAGCGGCGGAAGCTCGCGCCGCAGGCTCGGCCTCCGGTCCGCGGCGGGGGCGAGGTCGTCGGGGCGATCGAGCCCGTCGTGACCCTCCGACGCCACTGATCTCGCTCCTCGTTCGCGGCGACCTCGCATACCATCGGCGTGATGAACGACAACGCCCGCGTCGCCGTCCTCAGCGTGCACACATCGCCCATGGACCAACCGGGAACCGGTGATTCCGGCGGCATGAACGTCTACGTGCGCGCGGTGGCCGAACGGCTCGCGAGCCGAGGCGTGGCCGTCGACCTCTTCACGAGATGCCGCGGGGGCGATGACCACGAGGTGAAGATCCTCGGCCCCGGTATCCGCGTGGTGAGCGTGAAGGCGGGACCCTGCGAGGTGCTGCCGAAGGGGGAGCTTCCCCGGTACCTGCCCGAGTTCCTCGGCGGGGTGCTGCGCGTGGCCCACGAGGACGGCCGCGGCTACGACATCGTGCATAGCCACTACTGGCTCTCCGGCTGGGTCGGGCGGGCGGTCAAATCGTCGCTCGGCGCGCCGCTCGTCGCGTCGTTCCACACCCTCGGCAAGGTCAAGAACTACTCGCTGGCCCGCGGGGAGCCTCCCGAGCCCGCGGTGCGGCTCGCGGCGGAGCAGGCCGTGATCGACGAGGCCGATCGCGTGCTCGCCCCGACGCCGACCGAGGCCGCGCAGCTCGTCGGCCTGTACCGAGCCGACCCGGGCAGCGTGCGGCTCGTGCCGCCGGGCGTCGATCATCTGCTGTTCGTGCCCGGCGACCGTGCCCGCGCTCGGGAGCGCCTGCATCTGTCGGGGCTCCGTCTCGCCCTGTACGTCGGCCGCTTGCAGCCCCACAAGGGCCCCGACGTCGCCGTGCGCACACTCGCCGAGGCCGTCGCCCGCGATCCCGAGGCCGCCGGCGACCTCGTCCTCGCGATCGTGGGCGGGCCGAGCGGCCCGGACAAGGGGGCCGAGGTCGCGAGGCTGCTCGAGCTCGCCGCGGCGCTCGGCGTGAGCGAGCGCGTGATGCTGTTCCCGCCGCAGCCGCAGTCCAAGCTCGTCGACTTCTACACCGCCGCCGACGTGGTGCTCGTGCCCTCGCGGTCGGAGTCGTTCGGCCTGGTTGCCCTCGAGGCGCAAGCCTGTGGCACCCCCGTGGTCGCCGCCGACGTCGGCGGATTGCCGTACGTCGTCGAGGACGGCCGGAGCGGCTTCCTCGTCGAGGGGCACGACCCGGGCGACCACGCCGACCGGCTGCTGGAGATCCTTCGGGACCCTCGGCTCCAGTCGACGTTCGGCGACGAGGCGGCCCGGCAGGCGCTGCGATTCACCTGGGATGCGACGACCGATCAGGTGGTGTCGGTGTACGACGAGGTGCTCGCACACCGTCGCTGACCTGCGCGTTCATCGTCCGCTGGAGCGTTCGTCACCGTCCGTTGGGATTTGTCACTCTACTTGCTGTGCCTGCTACCAGCGCATTCATGCTCTGACCTGCGGAAACGCCGAGTTGACCGTGCCTGGTCCCGACCGTACAGTTCGCCTCGCTCCAAGCAGTCGAAGCATCGACGCGAGGAGACCGGACGAGGTTCCGGAGCCGCCGAAAGGCGGAGACGGAACCGGGAGAACCGACGAAGGCCGCAAGGCCAGACGCGGGACTCCGGGGAGCCGACGAAGGCCGCGAGGCCGGAAGCGGAGCCTCCCGGGCCAGGCAGACGCCGCAAGGACGAAGCCGGGTCCGGCCCCCGGCGGCACACCTTCGGGTGGGTCGCAGGGGAGCCCCGCCGCCGCGGGAGCGCCGCAAGGCGAGCCGGCGGGCGGCAGGCGATCGGAGCGCCTTCGGGCGAGCCGAACCCGCCGGGCCGACCGGTCACCGCCGCGACGAGGCGGAGGTTGCTTGGAGCACCTGAGCCCGAGAGGCTGACGGTGGCTGGGAGCTTCGGTTCTCGGCGAGCCGGAAGGTCTCTCGGGCTCATTCTTTCCTCGGGCGCGCTCGGCCGCTACCGTGCGGGCATGACGTCGGAGGTGAGCGAGGGTCGGACCAAGCGAGGCGACGCCGCCGAGCGCCGCGACCGCATCGTCGATGCCGCGATGCGTCACTTCGCGGAGCACGGCTACCGTGGAGGGCGCGTCGAGGACATCGCGGCCGACGTCGGGGTGGCCAAGGGCACCGTCTTCCTCGACTTCGGCTCGAAGGAGGGTCTCTTCCTGGCGGCCTATCAGCGCGCGGTCTCGATGTTGCCCGCGTGGCTCGACGCTCCCGAGGAGGTCACGGCCGAGGGGTTCTGGGCGACGCTCGACTGGTGGCTCGAGCACACGGAGGACTTCGTGGAGCAGGACCCGGTGCCCAACCGCATCGCGGTGATCGGCCGCTACGACGCCGGGATGGGCGTCCGACGTCCGATCGACCGCTTCATGCGCAGCGAGGATCCGTACGGCACGCTCGAGTTCGTGGAGTTCGGCGTGCGCAGCGGCGAGGTCCGCGACGACGTCGATCCCGAGATGCTCGCGTCGACCCTCGATTGGGTCGCCGAGCGGTTCCAGGATGCGTTGGTCTCGGCCGATCTCGACCCCGGGCTGATCCACAGGCGGCCGGAACGGCGCGAGATGCGCATCAAGGAGTTCGTCGAGATCCTGCGTCACGGCATCCAGGCCGCGCCGGACGAGGCGTGAGGCTTCGGTCTCGGCGCGTGCGGTAGGTTGTGCCCCATGAGCAGCGACGGTGCACGCAGGGTCGCGTTCCTCGGCGGCGGCAAGATGGCCGAGGCGCTGATCTCCGGCCTGATCCGGTCGGGCGGGCGCACGGTCGACGAGATCATGGTGACGAACCGCCGTGAGGAGCGCGCCCAGGAGCTCGCGGGCAAGTACGGCATCACGGCGACCCTCGACAACGCCGAGGCGGTGCGCTGGGCCGACGTACTCGTGCTGATGACGAAGCCCCAGGACATCGAGGTGCTGCTGCAGCAGATCCGAGAGCACGTCCGGCCCCGCGACACGGTGATCAGCTTCGCCGCCGGCGTCCGCACGTCGTTCGTGCAGAAGCAGCTGCCCGACGGGGTGCCGGTGGTGCGTGTGATGTCGAACGTGCCGGTGATGGTCGACGAAGCGATGTCGGTGATCTCGGCGGGACGCTCGGCGGACGAAGCCCACCTCGCGATCGCCGAGGAGCTGCTCGGCACGGTGGGCAAGGTGTTGCGGCTGCCCGAGCAGCACCTCGACGCCGTCACGGCGACGAGCGGCAGCGGCCCTGCCTACTTCTTCCTGTTGGCCGAGGCGATGATCGAGGCCTGTATCCTGCTCGGGCTGTCGCGCGACGTCGCGACCGAACTCATCATCCAGACGATGCTGGGCTCGGCGAAGATGCTCCGCGACACGGGCACGCACCCCGTGGAGCTGCGCGAGATGGTGACGTCGCCCGGCGGGACGACGATCGCGGCGATCCGTCACCTCGAGGAAGCCGGTGTTCGGGCCGCGTTCCTGAACGCGATCGACGCCGCGCGCCAACGCTCGCTCGAGCTGGCGCAGGGTGGCGACGACGAGGACTGAGGAGACGACGACGATGGGTCGAGGCGATCTGGCGAAGGTGCGGTCAGCGAAGGACCGTCAGCGGAAGAAGAAGGCTCGCGACGGACGCAAGGCCGTCGAGGCCGGCAAGGCGCGGAGGGCCGCGAAGAAGAAGTAGGACGCCTCTCGCGGCCGAGTGCCTCAGCGGGACCCGAGGCGATTGCGCAGCGTGCCGACACCCTCGGCGGCCAGCTCGATCAGTGCACCCGGCCACAACCGACGGGCGGGGTCCGCGTCGTCGGCGACCGGTGGGAAGGGGCCGAGCGCGAACGCGTCGCCGCGCTCGAGCACCGCGTGCTGCGAGACCGCGGAGATCAGCTCGAACAGCGACGACGCGGCGCCGTTGAGATTTCCCTTCATCACGTCGTGGTCGTCGACCTTCACCTGCACGAATATCGCCTGGGGGTCGAGGTCCTCGGCGGTGACGACGCACGGGCCCACCGAGATCGGCACCCCCTCGGCCGAGGGGACCGGGGCCCCGTCGGCCGAGCGGGCGCGCCAATCGTTCACGAGCGTGTAGCCGAAGATGTCGGCGCGCACCGCGTCGGCGCTCACCTTCGACGCCTCGTTGCCGATCACCGCGGCCACCATCGGCTCGTAGTCGAGCCAGGCCGCGCCGCCGGGCCACGGCACCGGCTGCTCGGGACCGACGATCCGACGCTCGACGTCCATCGCGCGCGGTGAGAGCAGGGAGTGCGGGAACAGCGGGGTGAGGATGCGCGGCTTCGGCACGCGCCAGTTCCACGCGTCGTCGCGCTGCAGGGCGGCACGGGCGGCATCCATCACGCTGCCTCGGCTGCTCGAGACCAGACCCTCGAGGGTGGTGGGGAAGGCCGGATGCCCGACGGCATCGGGCAGGTCGACCACCTCGCCCTCGAGGATCGCTCCCAATCGCCGGTGCCCCCCCCGGTCGTAGGTCACGAGCCTCATGTGGGAGCCGAAGCATACGCCTGCACGGCGACGATTTCCCGGTTTCCGCTCGCCGGATCGCCGGCACTCATCGCTGCAGGTCAGACACGGTGCGGGTTGCCCCAATCGTAGGTCAGCGGGGCTCGTGGGCGGCCCTCGGGACGCTCGGATACGATGGCGTTCGTCACAGGGTTCTCCACATCCGGAGCCATAGGAACGCCAGAAGGGGGCGAGCTTCCGATGAGCGAGAAGTTCCGAATCACGTACGCGACGTTGTCGGCGGACAACGAGGAGTTGCAGCGGGCCTACGACGAGGCCGTCGAGCGGGTCAAGGCCGACCTGGGCAAGGACTACCCGGTCATCGTGAACGGCGAGGAGCGTTGGCGCGAGGACCGCTACGAGGAGCCGTCGCCGATCGACAAGGAGATCGTGATCGGGCGCTTCTCGCAGGCGACGCCCGAAGACGTCGAAGACGCCGTCGCGGCCGCGAAGGCGTTCCAACTCGAGTGGGATCGTATGGGCTGGCAGGAGCGTGTGCGAATCCTGCGCAAGGCCGCCGACATCATGGAAGAGCGCCTGTTCGACCTTGCGGCGCTCATGGCCTACGAGGTCGGCAAGAGCCGCCTCGAGGCGCTCGGCGACGTGCAGGAGACGGCGGAGCTGATCCGATGGAACTGCGACGAGGTCGAGAAGCACGAGGGCTTCCGGGTGCCGATGAGCGGGCTGGGCGCCGCCGGCGACTACTACGACGTGCTGCGCCCCCACGGCGTTTGGGCCGTGATCAGCCCGTTTAACTTCCCGATGGCCCTGTCGGGTGGACCGTCGAGCGGCGCGCTGGTCGCCGGCAACGCCGTCGTGTTGAAGCCGTCGAACCAGGGCGCGCTGCTCGGATTCAAGCTCTACGAGTGCTACCGCGACGGGGGCGTTCCCGCCGGAGCGTTCCACCTGGTCACCGGGCGCGGGGCGGTCGCCGGCGAGGCGCTGTGGCGCCACCCCGACGTGAACGGCATCACATTCACCGGGTCCTACCCGGTCGGCATGGACATCTACAAAAACTTCGCGACGAACGTGCCGAAGCCCGTGATCTGCGAGATGGGGGGCAAGAACCCGACGATCGTCACGAAGAACGCCGACCTCGACAAGGCGACGACCGGCGTGATGCGCAGCGCTTTCGGATTCGGCGGGCAGAAGTGCTCGGCGTGCAGCCGGGTCTACGTGGAGCGCGAGGTCTACGACGACTTCGTCTCGCAGCTCAAGACGAAGACCGAGCAGATCAAGGTCGGCAACCCGATCGAGCGCGACGTGTTCCTCGGGCCGATCATCAACGAGGCCGCTCTCGACACCTACGAGGAGGCCGCCGAGGAAGCCCAGAAGAACGGCACGATCGTCACCGGAGGCCAGCGCATCACCGAGGGCGACCTCGGTCGTGGACTCTTCGTCGAGCCGACGATCGCCGAGGCGCCGGAGGACAGCTGGATCTGGCACAAGGAGCTGTTCGTGCCGTTCGTCGTCGTGGCGCCGTTCGACGAGCTCGACGACGCGATCGAGAAGGCGAACGCCACGGAGTACGGGCTGACGGCCGGGCTCTTCAGCGAGGAGCAGGGCGAGGTCGATGAGTGGCTCGACCGCATCCAGGCGGGGGTCGTCTACGTGAACCGGCAGGCCGGTTCCACCACCGGCGCGTGGCCGGGGGTGCAGCCCTTCGGCGGCTGGAAGGGCTCAGGGACGACCGGCAAGGCGGGCGGCGGACCGTACTACGTGCTGCAGTACCTGCGTGAGCAGTCGAGGACGGTGATCTCCGAGTGAGCCTCGAGGACATGGAGCTCGAGGGCCTGGCGGCGCACGCCAGGCCCAAGCTCATCACGGAGGTGCCCGGCCCGGAGGCGATGGCGCGGATCGAGCGGGACCGCCGGGTCACGTCGCCGTCGCTGCCGCGCGCCTACCCGTTCGTGCCGCGGCGTGGCTCTGGCTCGATCGTGGAGGACGTCGATGGGAACATCTTCCTCGACCTCAACGCGGGCATCGCCGTGACGAGCACCGGGCACTGCCATCCGACGGTGGTGGAGGCCGTCCAGCGACAGGCGACCCAGCTGCTGCACTACTCGGCGTCGGACTTCTTCCTGCCGATCTACTCCGACGTCTGCGAGCGTCTCGACGCGATGGCCCCGTTCGGCGGCGGGCGCGCCCGCTCGTTCCTCACGAACTCGGGCACCGAGGCCGTGGAGGCCGCGATCAAGCTCGCGCGATACGCCACCGGGCGCCAATACCTGATCGGCTTCTACGGGTCGTTCCACGGCCGCTCGATGGGCTCGGTCACGTTGACGGCGTCGAAGGCGCGCTACCGCACGGGCTTCGGGCCGATGATGCCGAGCGTCTACCACTCGTTCTACGGCGACTTCGACTACCTCGAGCAGGTGTTGTTCAAGCGTGTCGTCTCGCCGACGGAGGTCGCCGCGATCGTGGTCGAGTCGTGGCTCGGTGAGGGCGGGTACGTGCTGCCGCCCGACGGGTGGTTCATCCACCTGCGGGAGCTCTGCGACCGCCACGGCATCCTGCTCGTCTGCGACGAGGTGCAGTCGGGCATGGGGCGCAGCGGCACGATGTGGGCGATCGAGCAGGAAGGCATCGCCCCCGACATCGTCACGGCCGGCAAGGGCATCGCGAGTGGCCTTCCGCTCGGCGCGATGATCGCTCGTGACGACCTGATGACGTGGGAGCTCGGTGCGCACGGCTCGACCTACGGCGGCTCGCCGGTCTCGTGCGCCGCGGCCCTCGCGACGTTCGAGGTGATCGAGCGGGAAGGGCTGCTCGACAACGCGAGGTCGGTCGGGGAGATCTTCCTCGAAGGGCTCCGCAGCATCGCCGAACGGCACCCGATCATCACCGAGGTACGGGGGCGGGCGCTGTGGATCGGGCTCTCGTTCGCCGACCACGATCTGGCCACGGCGGTCGAGCAGGCGTCGTTCCGCAGGGGGCTGCTGGTGCTCGGGTGCGGCGACGATGCGATCCGCATCTCGCCGCCGCTGGTGTTCCGCGAGGACCAGGCGCGGGCTGCGCTCGAGATCTTCGAGGAAGCCGTGGCCGAGGTCGAAGCCGCCCCCTGAGGGGCGGGGCGCGGGCATGACCTCGCTCGTCGAGACGCTCACGATCGACTGCCGCGACCCGGGGCGGATCGCCGGGTTCTGGTGCACCGCGCTGGCCTACGAGCTCGAGGCTGTCGACGACGAAGACGCCTGGATCCGGGACCCGTCGGGCCGCGGGTGGCCGCTGCTGTTCCAGATCGTGCCCGAGGGAAAGTCGGTCAAGAACCGCCTGCATCTCGATCTCTCCCCGCCCTCGACGATGCGGGAGGAGGTCGATCGACTCGTCGACGCCGGTGCGCGCGTCGTACGCCGGGTCGAAGAGGGCGGCAGCTACTGGACCGTGCTCGTCGACCCCGAGGGCAACGAGTTCTGCGTGCTCCGCGGCCCGAAGGACGATCCCCCGAAGGAGCGGCCGTCGAGCCGGGGTGGATGGGGATGAGCAAGGTCACGACGATGCAGGACGCCGTGCGCGAGCTCGTGCACGACGGTGACACCGTGGCGATCGAGGGCTTCACGCACCTGATCTGCTTCGCGGCCGGACACGAGATCATCCGGCAACGCCGGCGCGATCTCACGCTCGCCCGCATGACGCCCGACGTCGTCTACGACCAGATGATCGGCGCAGGCGTCGCCTCGAAGTTGGTCTTCAGCTGGATGGGCAACCCCGGGGTCGGCAACCTGCACGCGGTACGGCGTCGCATCGAGAAGGCCGACCCCGAGCCGCTCGAGGTCGAGGAGTACTCGCACTTCGGCATGGTGTGCCGGTACATGGCGGGCGCCGCGAACCTGCCGTTCTTCCCGATCCGCAGCTACTACGAGAGCGACATCCCGAAGGTCAACCCGAGGATCGTGCCGATGACCTCGCCCTACGACGACGGCGACCAGGTCTACGTGGTGCCTCCGCTCGAACCGGACATCGCGATCGTGCACGCGCAACGCGCGGACGCTGTGGGCGATACGCAGATATGGGGCCTCATGGGGTGTCAGAAGGAGGTCGCGTTCGCGGCGCACAAGGTGATCGTGGTCGTCGAGGAGGTCGTCGACGAGGCGGTGATCAGGCGTGACCCGAACCGCACGGTGATCCCGGGAGCCGTGGTCGACGCGGTGGTCGAGGAACCGTTCGCCTGCCACCCGTCCTTCGCCCAGGGCTATTACGACCGCGACAACCACTTCTACCTCGAGTGGGATCGCATCGCGAAGGAGCAGGAGACGCTCGACGCCTGGCTCGACGAGTGGGTCTACGGCCTTGCGAACCATCGCGAGTACGTGCAGAAGTACGGCGATGCGCACTGGGACGCCCTGCGGCCCGAGCCGGCGCCGTCGGGCGAGGTCGACTACGGGCGGTACGCGTGAGCGACACCGCAGCCGACCTCGGGTACTCGAAGTCCGAGCTGATGATCGCGGCCAGCGCGCGCCTGCTGGGTGGCGTCTCGAACTGCTTCGTCGGCGTCGGGCTCCCCAACATCGTATGCAACCTCGCCCAGCGAACGGTCGCCCCGGAGCTCCAGCTCGTGTACGAGTCGGGCGTCTACGGCGCGCGACCGGAGCGGCTTCCCCTGTCGATCGGAGACCCGACGCTCGCGACGGGCTCGACCGCGGTCACGAGCATGTTCGAGCTGTTCGCCTTCTACCTGCAGGCCGGACTGATCGATGTGGCGTTCCTGGGCGGCGCCCAGATCGACCGCCACGGGAACCTCAACACGACCGTGATCGGCGACTACGAGCATCCGAAGGTCCGGCTGCCGGGCTCGGGTGGCGCATGCGAGATCGCGATCCACGCCCGCCAGGTCCTGGTGATCATGCGGCAGGCGCAGCGCTCGTTCGTCGACAGGATCGATTTCCGCACCTCACCGGGACACAGCGGCGACCCCGTGCACGACGCCGCGCGCGGCTGGTGGGGAAGCGGGCCGACGAGCGTCGTGACCGATCTCGCCACGTACACCTTCGACGACGCCAGCGGGGAGATGACCCTGCGCACCCTGCACCCGGGCGTCACGCTCGATGACGTGCGGGCGAACATGGGCTGGGAGCCGAAGGTGGCGGAGGACCTGGGCGGAACGCCGGCGCCGACCGACGAAGAGCTGCGGCTGATCCGCGAGGAGCTCGACCCGGGCGGGGTCTACACGAAGTGACGCCCGGCCGAACCGAGCTGCTCGAGCCCCCGGTCTGGTACGCCCCCCTGCGATCGCCGTCGTGGCTCGTGCCCGTTGCCAGGGACGGAGCACCGACGGTCGCCTTCTGCGCCGAGGCATGGGACGAGCGGGTGGTCGATGCGACGGGTCGCGACCTGCGGCTCGGGCTCCCCGTGTACCTCGCGGAGGCGGCGAGGTTCGGCACGACCGCCAGACCGTTCGCGGGCCGGTCGCCCCTCTCCGGAACCCAGACGCGGCCGGATGCCGCCGTGACCGTCCGGAGCGCCGTCGTGGCCGACGGCGGCGGGTCGATCAGGCTGCAGGTGCTCGAGGCGGCCGGCGAGGTCGTCGCCGAGGTGGTGCGGGGGGCGCACGACGAGGACACGCTCGGCGCGGCGCTCGGGGGGCTCCCGCGGGCCGTCACCGACGCCCTGGCGCCGACGGGGATCCGTTCGGCTTGGAGCTCTCTGTACTCGGTGCCGACCGGTGCCGCGCTGGCAGCGTACGTGCGCGGCCAGCGGGCGTGCCTGAGGCTGAGCGAGGGCGTGTTGCCCGCGTCGGCCGATGCCGACCCGGTCATGGCTCGCCGGGCAGACGTGCGAGCGGTGCTCGAGGTGCTGGGGGCGCTGGCGACGAGCAACCCCCGGCCCTTCCCCGCGATGCTGTTCTTCGGCGCCCTGGTTGCCGCGCACGACGCCGGATCTCCGGTGGTCGGCGACTTCCGGATGCAGGCGAGCGTGCGCTGGACGGCGGCGACCGACCCGGCCGACCCCGTGTACGCGATCGCGGCGCTCGTGATGCGGGTGTTCGGCGATCTGGAGGCGAGCGAGCGAAGGATGGATGCCCTGCGAACGCGCGACGACGGTTCGATGCGTCGGTGGCTCGCCGAGGTTCAGACGGTAACGTGAGCGGCATGCACCCCGACGAGGAGCGTCTGACCGACGGGCAGGAGGCGCCGTGGTTGCCCGATGCCGGGCCCGAGCCCGAGTGGGCCGAGGCGATCCGCGAGGGCCGGAAGGCCCGGGGCGACCGGCTCCGCGAGGTCTTCGCGACGTTCGACGACGATCACCGGCCGATCCCGCCTCGTCGAGCCCGGGACGAGGGGGGCTCGTGAGCCACGTCTTCCCGAGGGTCCTCGACCGCGAACTCCCGGAGGCCGTCGCGGCCGACGGCGCGTGGATCACCGCGGCCGACGGCCGGCGCTTCCTGGACGGGGCCGGCGGCGCGGTCGTGGTGAACGTCGGGCACGGGGCACGTGCCGTGATCGACGCGATCGAGACCCAGCTCGCCCGCACGCAGTACGTGCACGGCACGATGTTCACCACGGGCGTGCTCGAGGACTACGCCGACGATCTCGCGCCGCTTCTGCCCCTCGACGAGCCTCGCCTCTACCCCGTGTCGGGGGGCAGCGAGGCCGTCGAGACCGCGCTGAAGCTCGCCCGCGCGTATCACCTGGCGCGCGGCGAGGGATCGCGCTTCGTCGTGATCGGGCGCCGCAGCGCGTACCACGGCAACACCCTCGGCGCTCTCGACGCGAGCGGCAAGGAACCGCTCCGAAAGCCCTACACGCCGTGGCTCGGCCGGTTCCTGCACGCGCCGGCGGCCTACGAGTACCGGTGCGAGAACCCCCAGCACCCCGAGGCGTGCGGGGCCTGGCACGCCGGCGAGCTCGAGCGCATGATCGCGCAGGCGCCGCCGAACTCCGTGGCGGCGTTCATCGCCGAACCTGTCGCGGGCGCGACGCTCGGCGCGGCCGTGCCCTGCGAGGACTACTGGCCGTCGGTCGTCGACGTGTGCCGACGTCACGGCGTACTCGTGATCGCCGACGAGGTGATGACCGGCATGGGTCGCACCGGTCGCTGGTTCGGCGTCGATCACTGGGGGGTGCGCCCGGACATCCTGACAGCGGGCAAGGGCACGACGAGCGGGTACGTGCCGTTCGGGTTCGCCGCGGCCAGCGGTGAGGTCTTCGAGGCGGTCTCGACCACAGGGTTCGTCCACGGCTTCACGTGGTCGCACAATGGGCTGGGGGCCGCGGCGGCCGGCGCCGTGCTGCGGGAGCTGCGCGACCGAGACCTGGTCGGGCGTTCGGCGGCGCTCGGGCAGCGACTGCGGAGGGAACTCGCCGAGACCCTCGCCGACCTGCCGATCGTGGGCGACGTGCGCGGGCTCGGCATGATGATCGGCATCGAGCTCGTGCGCGACCCCGAGACCAAGGAGCCGTTCGCGCGAGCCGAGCGGGTGACCGAACGGGTCGTCGCCGCGGCGCGCGATGCCGGCCTCCTGCTGTATTCCTCGACCGGGCACGTCGACGGGCGCGACGGCGACCTGCTGATGCTGGGTCCGCCGTTCGTGCTCACGGACGAGGACGCGGCCGAGCTGGTGGCGCGCACGGCGGCCGCGGTCCGTTCGGTCGCGTGAGCGCCACCGCGGGTCTCGTGGTCGCCCCCGAGGCGAGGATCTACGACCACGGCCCGGGCCACCCCTTGCGACCGCAACGGGTGCTGCTGACCTGGGACCTGATCGCGGAGTACGAGCTCGACCGAGCCCCCGGCGTTGTCCGGCTCGGCGCGGAGCCGGCCGACGACGACTCGTTGATGCTCGTGCACACCCGGGAATACATCGATGCCACCCGCGAGGCGGGCCACGGCGCCGAAGGTTCGTGGGGGCGGTTCGGGTACGGGCCCGGCGACAACCCGATCTTCGATCGCATGCACGAGGCGGGCGCGATCGTCGCCGGCGCGAGCCTCGCCGCCGCCCGCGCGGTGCTCTCGGGCGAGGTCGCCCACGCGTTCAACGCCGCGGGCGGGCTGCACCACGCGATGCCCGGCCGGGCCTCGGGGTTCTGCGTCTACGACGATCCGGCGATCGCGATCGCGTGGGTGCTCACCCAGGGCGTGGAGCGCATCGCCTACGTCGACGTCGACGTGCATCACGGCGACGGTCCGCAGGCGATCTTCTGGGACGATCCCCGCGTGCTCACGGTGTCGATCCACGAGTACGCCCCCGAGATCGGCTTCTTCCCGGGCACGGGCGGGCTCTCGGAGCGGGGCGGGCCGAACGCACCAGGCTCCGCCGTGAACCTGCCGCTGCCCCCGGGCACGAGCGACGAGGGGTGGCTGGAGGCGTTCCGCACGGCGGTGCCCTCGATCGTGCGGGACTTCGGCCCCGACGTGCTCGTGACCCAGCTGGGATGTGACACGCATACGAGCGATCCGCTGGCTCATCTCGGGCTCACGACCGGCGCGTACCGGACGACCGCGTCGGTGCTGCACGAGCTCGCGCACGACGCCGCGGGTGGACGCTGGATCGCGACGGGCGGCGGCGGCTACCAGTGGGCCCGGGTCGTGCCGCGTGCGTGGACGCTCTACTTCGCCGAGATGGCCGGGGCGACGCCGCCCGACGAGATCCCCGAGGGGTGGATCGAGCGCGCCGAGTTCGAGCTTCGCGCCGAGGTGCCGACCACCCTCTCCGATCCACCGGCCCGCCCGTCGCCGGCGGACGAGGAGGCGCCGGCAGTGGCCGCCGCCGCAATGGGCGGCCGATCGTGGGGCCGGAACGAGCCGCTGCGTTCCGACGAGGAGAGCTCTTCGTGAGCACGGCGAGCCCGTCCCTCGCCGCCCGCACGAAGCTCGTCTGCACCCTCGGCCCGGCCACGAACACACCGGCGTTCGTCCGCGGCCTCGTGACTGCCGGTGCGTCGATCTTCCGCGTGAACTTCTCCCACGGCACCCCCGACGACCACGCCCGTGCCGTGGGCCTCGTACGCGACGCGGAGTCCGAGGGCGACCGGGCGCTCGCCGTACTCGCCGATCTGCCCGGGCCCAAGGTGCGGCTCGGCACGCTGGATCCCGACCCGTTCCGCTTCGCGCCGGGGCAGGCGTTCGAGCTGCGGCCCGGCGGCTCGGGCACCGAGCATGGCACCTCGACGACCTACCCTGGCCTGGCCGACGACCTGCGACCCGGGGATCGTGTGCTGCTGGCCGACGGCGCGGTCGAGCTGTTGGTCGCGAGCATCGACGGCGCCACGGTGCGCACCCAGTGCGTCCGGGGCGGCACCGTTCGATCGGGACAAGGGGTGAACGTGCCCGCGGAGCGGCTCGGGTTGCCCGCGGTGACCGAGCGCGATCGGGAGGGGCTCGCACGGGCGCTCGATCTCGGGGTCGACCTGGTGGCACAGTCGTTCGTGCGGGGCGCGGACGACCTGCACGAGTTGCGGGCGCTGATGGGCGACCGGCTCGTGCCGATCGTCGCGAAGATCGAGACGAAGCCGGCGATCGAGCACATCGCGTCGATCCTCGAGGTCACCGACGCGCTGATGGTGGCCCGCGGCGACCTCGGGGTCGAGTTGCCGATGGAGCAGATCCCGCTGCTGCAGAAGGACCTGCTGCGTGCCGCGCGCGCCGCGAGCCGCCCGGTGATCGTGGCGACCCAGATGCTGGAGTCGATGATCCGGGCTCCGAGGCCCACGCGCGCGGAGGCGACCGACGTGGCCAACGCCGTGCTCGACGGGGCGGACGCAATCATGCTCTCGGGCGAGACCGCGATCGGGGAGTACCCGTTCGAGGCGGCTGCGGCCGCCACGAAGATCGCCACGGCCATGGAGGCCCGCGGTCGCGACTACCGCGCCGCTCAGCCGGAATGCCGTCACACGGGTGAGGCCGCCGCCGTCGCCCACGCCGTCGCCGACGTGGCCACGACGGAGCCGGAGGTGGTGGCGATCACCTGCTACACAGAGACCGGCCGCACGGCGCGGCTGCTGTCGGCCGAGCGGCCGGCGAGGCCGATCTTCGCCTTCATCCCCGACGAACGGGTGCGGCGGGTGAACACGTTGAACTGGGGAGTGGTGCCGCTCCCGGCCGATCACCCCGACGACACCGACGCGATGATCGCGTTGATGGACGAGGGGCTCCGTCGCCGCTCGCTCGTGGTCCCCGGGGAGCTCGTGGTGATGGCCGCGTCCTCTCCCGCGGGACGCACGACCACGAACATGTTGAAGCTCCACCAGGTGGGCTCGCCCGCGCGCTGAGCGATTCTACCGCTCAACGAGTCTGGAAGAGACTACCTACGTACCGGCCGTGTCACCGGCGGGAAGGTCCCGGTCGAGGGCCTCGATCACCCAGCCCTGCAGCCACGTGAGGTAGCCGTAGAGCGCGAACATCTCGCGCTCGTCGTCCGCGAAGTCCCTCTCGGTCGAGGCCTCGGTGACCCCGAGCCTCGTGCCGACGACCAGCCGGATCGAGTTGAGCGAGCCGAGCCAGGCCAGCAACTCGTCCTCGGTGAGCTCTCGCCGGTCGAGGGTGCGGTCGACGGTGTCGAGGGCCTCCAGCTTGCCGAGCAGGAGCTCGTCGCCGTGCTGCTGCTCGTACTCGAGGTTGCCGAGCACGTCCTCCTCGGCCAGCGCCGGCGGGAAGAGCCGAGCGACGGCGGGGTCGCTGGACGGGTTCTCCGACGTCAGCAGCACCCGGAGCTGTCCGGTGAACATGCGCACCGCGTCGCGTTCCTGGTCGGACAGGCGCACCGAGAAGCGGCCGGGTCCCGTCCGGTGCACCGGGCCCCTGCGCCGGCGCACCTAGCGGTCCTTCTGCATCGTCGCCCACAGCCCGTACGCGTGCAGGCGGGCCACATCGCGCTCGGCCTCGTCCCGGGTGCCGTTCGACACCACGGCCTTGCCCTTCGTGTGCACGTCCCACATCAGCTTCTCCGCCTTCGCCCGCGGATAGCCGAACAGCTTCTGGAAGACCCAGGTCACGTACGTCATCAGGTTGATCGGGTCGTTCCAGACGATCACGATCCACGGCACGTCGGATTCGATGTTCTCGATCGTCTCGGGACGACCGATCTCGACCGGTGCGGTGCTCGCGCTCGTCATCGCTTCGCCTGGGTCGCTCGCACGCCGGTCCGACGCGCCTGGCGCACTCCCCAACGGTACAGGGGCGGGGTGAGCACGCGGAAGGCTTGGAACGGCGAGACCCACCGAGGCACGGCGTACTCGGGGGCGATGCCCTCGCGGACCACCTTCACGATCGCGTCCGCGACGCGGTCGGCCGGCACCACCGCCCACGACGGCAGCTCGTCCTGCGGGAACCCCTCGGTCGCGACGAACCCTGGGTTCACCGCGGTCACGTGTACCCCTCGGGACTCGGCGTCGTAGTTCGCCGACTCGCTCGCCGCGACCACGGCGTGCTTGGTCGCCGAGTACAGGCCGGTGCCGGGAGTCGCGAACCTGCCCGCGAGCGAGGCGACGTTCACGACGTGCCCCCGGCCCGTGCGCAGCATCTCCGGCAGGAACGCCCGCATCCCGTACAGCACGCCGAGCAGGTTGACCTCGACGACCTCGCGGATCCGCTCGTAGGCGAGGTCCTGGATCGCGCCGCCGCCCGGGACGCCCGCGTTGTTCACGAGCACGTCGGCATGGCGTCCGTAGACCTCGTGGACCACCGCCGGCAGCCCGCCGATCTCGCGCGGCTCGGTCACGTCGACCCGCAGGGCGAGCGCCGAACCCCCGGCCCGTTCGATGCGGTCCGCGAGCGCCTCGAGGCGCTCGAGCCGTCGGGCGGTCAGCACGACACGGGCGCCCCGCCTCGCGAACGCGATCGCGGTCGCCTCGCCGATGCCTGAGGAGGCGCCCGTGACGACCACGACGGCGCCCTTCACCTCCATCGAGCAGCCCTTCGAGGCGAGCGACGAGGACCGGTTTCTCGAACATCGGCCATGCAGCACGGTATCGGAGACGGGACAGGGTTGAGCGGCGGCCACGCATCTCGCCCAGTGAACCCCAGCGGAGTTGAGCGCTGAGGCGACGGCTGAGCCTGCGCTTGACCGAGGAAGCAACCCTATTTACTGTAGGCCGAACAACCGAAGTGGCAAATTCCCGCGATCGGCGGGGCAAGGGATGGAACGAAGGGAAAGGACATCGCCATGAATGGTTTCACCCGTGAGCACCGCGTGCCCAAGCGAATGATCGCGAGTTTCGGGGCGCTCGCCCTCGTGACAGGCATGTCGCTTGTCGCCGCCGGACCCGCGGCGGCGGATCCGGTGCGCTTCGGCACCTTCCCGATCGACTGCGGTTCCTACGGCACCTTCGAGATCGTCTCGAAGCCGGGGATGAGCCAAGTGGTGCTGGCCGACGGCCAGCCGAGCACGAGCGTCGCGCTGCTCCTCGATTACGAAGGTCAGGTCGATGGCGAGCCGATCCTCTTCGCTGGAAGGCAGTACCGGCCACCGGGCAT